>JAIKXV010000087.1 GCA_024683935.1 Lachnospiraceae bacterium
GAGCGGTTATGTTCTTTACTATACGAATCAGTGCCCATTTAATGCAAAGTATGTACCGGTTCTGGAAGAAACCGCTGAGAAGAACGGTATATCATTAAGGGCTGTAAAAATTGAAAGCAGAGAAGATGCTCAGAATGCACTGACTCCGATCACGACATATTCACTTTTTTGTGATGGAGAGTATGTCACAAACGAGCAAATGAATGATAAGAAGTTCTTAAAGTTGGTAAACAATTCTTGTTGCAACTAATGACAGTAGAGAGAGTTTGTTCTTTCGCGCAAGCAGTGCATCTCTGGCCCGAGATACAAACTTCGCAAGCAATGTCTGTGTCCAGACAAAGCCTGTGCAGCTTGTTGGGAACAACCCCCAATCCCCGGGAACATCTGCATGAGCAGATGAGCTACGCGATTGAAAATCGCTATATTTTGCCATGACCTTTCTTTGGCAACATGCTCCGATATGGTTAATATGGACGGCCTTAAGCAATTGCCGGGAGGTGATCCTGAGTGAAGAAATAAAAGAAATGCTATATCTACACCTATGTATCCACAGCGATACAGGTGGATGGATATATCTCTATACAAGCACTATAAAGGTAAAGAGGAAACTGCGGATAAGCTCTGCCACATACGCATTCTTAAGTGCTTCAGGACTGAAGCACTGCGTGGAGCAGAGCTGATCCTTGTGCCGACAGCAAATACTTAGGCTGAGCCGTCTGAAATGCTTCAGTGGGAAATACGGGTTCAGCCATTTAAGAACAGTGTGTATGTAGCAATGTGCAACCGGAAGAGAAGACGGGATGGAATTATATGAGAAAAAACCGTACACCTTTGCTCAGAAGAACGGAATTATATGATTTAGGGGTATCAGGTGGAGCGGTATGAGTTGATCGTGTCAATAAAATATTGGTGAATACGATTGTCTTCTGCGAGTTCAGGATGGAATGCAAGTCCTATCTGGTTTTTGTACCGTACTCCCACAATATGATCATAGACAGCAGCAATAACTTCTACATTGTTTGATGCTGACACAATATACGGGGCGCGTATAAATGTCATGTTAAAGCCGGATATGCCTCCGACATCGCCTTTGTAATAAAAACTACCCAGCTGTCTGCCATAGGCGTTTCGTTTTACAAGGACAGGAAGGGTTCCAAACCAGGTGTTTTTATCATTGCTGATCTTATCTGCAAGAAGAATTAAACCTGCACATGTCGCAAGAACCGGTAAGTCATTATCTATCATATCTTTCAACGGATCCAGCATATGCAGATCCTTCAAGAGCTTGCCTTGTACTGTGCTTTCTCCTCCGGGCAGAACCAGACCGTCCAAATTTTCTATATCCGATTTCTGCCTAAGAAGAACGGTGTCTGCCCCAAGTGACTGTAAAACAGAACGGTGTTCTTCAAAGGCCCCCTGAACGGCAAGTATGCCTATCTTCATATTATTTACCCCGTTCTTCCATGATCAGCTGGATTTCATTTTCATTTATTCCTACCATTGCTTGACCGAGGTTTTTCGACAGATCCGCAAGAACGGCAGGATCATTATAGTTCGTAACGGCTTTTACAATTGCTGCAGCACGCTTTTCGGGGTCGCCGGATTTGAATATTCCTGAGCCGACGAAAACACCTTCTGCACCAAGCTGCATCATAAGGGCTGCGTCTGCAGGTGTGGCTACTCCGCCGGCCGCAAAATTGACGACAGGAAGTTTTTTGTTCTTATGGACAAACTGTATTAATTCAAATGGTACCTGGTATTCTTTTGCGGCTTCGAACAATTCATCTTCTCTCATTGATGATACACGGGAGATTTCTGCCTGCATACGTCTCATATGGCGAACAGCTTGGACGATATCACCGGTGCCCGGTTCGCCTTTTGTCCTTATCATTGAAGCTCCTTCGTTGATTCTTCTTAATGCTTCTCCTAGGTCACGGGCTCCGCATACAAATGGAACCTTAAAGTCGCGCTTATTAATATGATATAAGTCATCGGCAGGTGAAAGAACTTCGGATTCATCAATATAGTCTATCTCAATAGCCTGAAGAATCTGTGCTTCTGCAAAGTGACCAATTCTGCACTTTGCCATGACTGGTATGGATACAGATTCCTGAATTCCCTTGATCATCGCCGGATCGCTCATGCGCGATACTCCTCCGGCGGCACGTATATCAGCAGGTATCCGTTCCAAAGCCATAACAGCACAAGCCCCCGCAGCTTCCGCAATTTTAGCCTGTTCCGGAGTCGTAACATCCATGATCACTCCGCCCTTTAGCATCTGGGCAAGATTCTTGTTTAATTCATATCGGTTATCTGTCATTTGTGTAATCCTCCTTGCTTTTTTGTGAATTCTATTGCAAAATTGGATATATGGAAATACCCAGAAAAGGAGAAAAATATATACCCAAATGAGTCAAACTGGTACAATCGATCATTCACAACCTCTATATATTAAGTTATATGAGCATATAAAAGAGAATATTGTAACCGGGGCATATCCTTATGGGCACAGGCTGCCATCGCGAAGAATTATGGCTGATGAAACAAAAGTAAGTATCATCACCGTTAAGCACGCTTACGAACTGTTATGCGATGAAGGGTATATAGAGTCGAGAGAGCGAAGCGGATATTATGTTGCTTTCCGTGAAGATGATGGCTTTGCTCTTTCGGAGAAAGGAATGATTTCGCATATTCATCAGGGATACATGATGCCTGAATTATCATTTCCGTTTTCTGTATTAGCTAAGACAATGAGGCGGATATTGACGGAGTATGGAGAAAAGGTATTTGAAAAATCACCTAACAAAGGATGCATCGAGCTTCGGGATGAAATACGAAAATATCTGGGACGAAATAGGAGTGTATACGCTGATATTGAGCAGATCATCGTAGGATCAGGTGCTGAATACTTATATAATCTGATTGTTGGTCTATTTGGCATGGATACAGTTTTTGCATTAGAGTATCCGTCATATGAAAAAATTGAAAAGGTTTATCGGACGGCCGGTGTTCAGGTCGAAAAACTGCCTTTAGGAAAGAACGGGATAGAGAGCAACGCACTATCTTCAACAAATGCAGGTATTTTACATGTATCACCATATAGAAGTTTTCCTTCAGGTATTACCGCATCAGCATCAAAGAAACATGAATATATCAGGTGGGCAGAACAATGTGACCGATATATTATTGAGGATGATTTTGAATCTGAGTTCTCAGTTTCCAAGAAACCGGAAGATACCATGTTCGCATTATCCGAGGATGATAATGTTATATATATGAATACGTTTTCAAAAACCATATCGGGGTCACTGCGAGCAGGATATATGGTGCTGCCGAAACGATTGGTTCAAAGGTTTGATATGGAGCTTGGTTTCTACTCATGTACAGTGCCGACATTTGAACAAATCCTGATTGCTGAATTGATCCGGAATGGTGATTTTGAAAGGCACATTAACAGAGTGAGAAGAAAAAAGAGGAGAGATGGTGAGTAGGAGTGCGTTTATAGACCAGCCTAAAGTGCCATATTGCCAAGATAGATGGCGCTTTGGATGACACTATGGCACTAAAGGTAATTGAGATGATTCATCATAGGGCAGGTGATCACTGTTTTTAGAGTGGTTATCTGCCTTTCTTGACAGTATGACATAATAAGGATACAATTGGCTAATTATCGTTAGCGTAGTAAGATGTGGGGAGCAGCGATAGAGACGGAGAGTTTATCTCAGATGGGCAATAAGGAAAACAACATATTTACACAATCTACAGGAATGTGCTTTGGGGTTGTGTATGGAGTGGCCGTTGGGATTGCCACGCACAAAATAGGAATTTGGCTGCCGATCGGATTATGCTTTGGATTATGCATAGGAACAGCAATGGAGAAAAGGAATATGAAAAAACAGAAAGAAATACGAAGGCTTTTGTCAGACGAAAGACCTGCTGCGCTTGATCTTGCATGGAGAGTGTTCTCAGAGTATGAGTCGCCGGATTATCCGGAAGAGGGCACAGAGGAATTCCGGAAGTGTCTGCATGATGAAGAATATCTGGAAGGGATTGAATATTATGGCGCTTTTGATGGTGAAAAACTTGCAGGCATTATAGGGATCCGGCCTGACAGAAAACACACATGTTTTTTCTTTGTGGACGGGAAATATCATCGTCAGGGGATTGGAACAAGGCTTTTTGAAACGGTTTTGCAGGATTATCCGGAAGAAATGATCACGGTTAACTCATCTCCCTACGGAGTTCCGTTCTACCATTCCCTGGGATTCGAGGATACGGACAAAGAACAGACCGTTAACGGAATTCGATTTACACCGATGAAGTATGTTTCATAATGACCCTATAACCCCGTCCCCCTGGTCCATAGTCCGGACTGGTGCAGTCACTGGCCAAAATCATATGAGGAAAGCGGTGATTTTGACTGGGGAGCAGAGTTCAATTTTTAGGAGGAACACATGGCGCTTGCAGATTATATACACAACAAGCCGGTTATTGAAACCGACCGGCTGGTACTGAGACCGTTTGTATTATCGGACACTCCGTCACTTAAGGAGTGGATGCCGGACAAGTCTATATATACATACTGGGGCAAAGGCCCAGGTAAGTCTGAAAAGAACCCGGAGCTTATATTTGAGAAAGAGGAAAAACCGACAAAAAGCTTTCACCTTGGCATAGCTGAAAAGGAAAAAGACAAGGTTATCGGGGACATCTGGGTATATCTGATAGAGAATGACAGGATGGCCCAGATTGCCATCAGACTATCGAAGTCCATGCATGGAAAGGGATATGGAACGGAGAGCCTTTCCGCCATGACCAGATTTTGCTTTGAGAATACGGAATTAAAGCGGCTATGGACACAGGTAGATATCCGGAACACTGCATCCTGCAGGATACTGGAAAAATGCGGATATACAAAGGAGGGATTGATCAGACAGGGAAAAATGGTAAACACCTGGTGTGACTATTACGTATACGGAATTCTTGATTCAGACCTTATTTAAAAGAAAAAGCAGGTTAATTCGATAGGGATGTTAACCTGCTTTTTTCAGTGAATAAATTTTTCTCCAAGGTGTTTACTTTCAGCGAGGGTATTTACGAAGGCCCTTCGTTCATAAAAGAATAATGTGCCCTTCCTTTGTTGAGGTGCACAGAATTACTATTTTTTGATAATATAATCATATCACGCTCGCAAGCGGTATCAAAGCGATGCAAAACGATGTTTTACAGAACACACTTTCATCAGCGGCGGCCGGTCATGACCCTGTAACCCCGTCCCTATGGTTCATATGACCCTGTAACCCCGTCCCTATGGTTCATTGGAGGTTTGAATACAAATCTATGGAAATAAGATCAATTCTGATAGCTGATACAACACGTGAGGAACGTGAGCGGATAGTCGCAGAATCAATAGGAAATGTTGATGGATCCTGTGACGGATGCATGGCGGGACTCATAGATATGTACCAGGACTATATTGACGGAAAAAAGGAAATAAAAGAGATCAACATGGATTTCAAGGCACACTATGAATCCGGGGAAGAAGGACCGGAGAAGACAGGATGTAGTTTTGTTTGAGGTATGGAAATTCAATGTCAGGGACTATTTATCCGGTAATGAGGATTCGTCAGATAAAAACCAGTCTATACTCACTAACCGGGTATATTTTTCAGTGAGGCTGGAAGGATCGGAGGAATAACAATGGGCAGATTAAAGGAACTTAGGAAATATATAAATAAGGAGTTATGCGGGATCAAGGATGAAGATGACCGTATAAGTGCGGTAAATCATCTGTATGGCGTATCACTCGCAGCTACGATTCTTGCCAGGAAGAGAGGTCTGGATCCTGAAATAGCTGCAATGTCAGCAATGCTCCATGATATTCATGCATATAAATCAGGATCTTATGATGATCATGCACATAAGGGAGCAGATCTGGCGAGAGAAATACTCAGAGAATTGAAACTTACAAATGATGAGGAAACCGAGATTATCTGTTCAGCCATATATCATCATGATGATAAATATGCAGTAGACAGTCCGATGGATGAACTCTTGAAAGATGCGGATGTCTTGCATCACACTTTGAATGACACCTCAAAAGCCATTAAAGAGAAGGAACAGGCACGCTATGATAAGCTTTGCGAAGAGCTTGGCATTTGAAGAATGTGTCATTGATCTATGAGTAGATAAGGAACTAACGCCCGCATATGAAGATCAGAAAAACAGAAGAATCGGATATTACACGTGTCATGGAGATATACGCCTACGCCCGTAAGTTCATGGCAGAGCATGGAAACCCTAAACAGTGGGGAGCAACAAACTGGCCTCCGGAAAAGGTGATCCGTGAAGACGTAAGAACCGGAAACGGATATGTTTGCGAAAACGATGAGGGAATTGTTGTCGGCGCCTTCTATTATATTGCCGGGAAAGACATAGAACCCTGCTACAGGGAGATCATAGACGGCAAGTGGCTGGACGACAGCCCGTATGGTGTTGTTCACAGGATAGCTGTGGACGGCTCCCAGAAAGGTATAGGATCTTTCTGCTTAAACTGGGCTTTTGAACAGAGTAAACATATCCGCATAGATACCCATGGCGATAACCATGTGATGCAGGAGTGCCTCAGGAAACTTGGATTCACTCATTGCGGAACTGTTTATGTGGAAGAGGATAACGACCCCAGGCTGGCGTTTGAAAAGGTCGGAGACGCCTCATTATAAATCCTGCTCCGGGCAGTTGATTAAAAAGACAGTATATGCAAAGTATGAATCGGGATCTGCCGAGGGGAAAATAAAAAACCGGTTCATAGGGAACTGTGGAAACAGGAGGTTTTTCGAAGTGGATATGTCATTGCTCGAGCGCGTCAATCCGATTTACAATACTGCCAAGATGACCCTGTGCGGACTTGCTCAGGCGGGTGATCGGGACGCAGCTGTCATTATAAAGAAACTGGGACTGACGCCGGAGAAGCCCCAGGATAGTGCTCAGGATCCGCTCAGTGCGATACAGTCCCAGGCCAACGCTGTTTTTTTGGAGATCCGCTTCCGAACGATGGGAGCGCTGGCAGAAAATGCGGATTGCCGCACCATCGTGGATCTTACGTGCGGATACACCCCTCGCGGTTTGCAGACCGCCCGTAAGGGTCGGAGATACATAGGGCTTGATCTTCCTGCGACTGTCAGCGAAATGGAGCGTGTGATCATGCCATTGTGCGATGATGAACAGCGATCACTGATAAAATACGCATCTGTGGATGCGACAAATTATGTATCTTTGAAAACAGCGCTTGAAGGAGAATGCGGTCCTGTCTGCGTGACAACAGAGGGGTTGTTAATGTACTTCAATGATTCCGTGGCATCTGCACTGTGCGACAACATTCGCAGGCTGCTTATCAAATATGGCGGCTGTTGGATAACGTCAGACCCGGAAATGATGGTTCAAAACGCATTGATCATGCGGGCTATCGCGGGGGAACGATACAAAGAAGTAATGAATAATCTGATACAGGCTTTTGAAAGTAAAGCCGATATTCACGTTGATGTTCCTGCGTTGATGATCAGGCCTCTGGAAGAAATGACAGCTGAACGGGAAAGGGCACTTTCATTCCTCTCCGGTCATGGTCTGAAAGCGGAGCGAATGACAGTAGGATGCTGTATGCCGGAAATTGAAAGCCTGCACGCACTTAAGCCTGAAGCCGCTGAAGCTGTCAGAACGGGAATGGAGCAGTGCGCCTATTGGAAGATCACCCTTTCAGATGATGTGGAAACGGTATCAGGGGAAGGTGATAATGTGGACTTCAGGGTTCAGGCTCTGCTGACAGAAGGCAGATTCGACCTGTACCTGTCCGGGCGCATGGACACGCTGACTGCACCCCGGGTGCTGGAACTCTTTGAAAAAAGACGAAGGATTTAAATGTTGGGCACATAGTTGCTGATTGTTCGGAATTGCAGTATATCTCATCCGCCGGACTTCGTGTTCTGTTGATCATGCATAAAGCCAGCAGGGAAGGATTATCGCTTACCGGCACAAATGAAGTTGTTAAGAAAATCCTGGAAGAGACAGGATTTGATCAGTTTTTTTCGCTGGGATAAGAAATGACCCTATAACCCCGTCCCCCTGGTCCACCCCGGTTCGAAAGCGAAAGGAGAGAGAATGATAAAGCATAGGATAGCAGCACTGGCAGGCGTTATAATACTGACGGCCGTGAGTATCACGGGTTGTCAAAGTGTAAAGAAGGAGACAGGTTCTTCCGGCATGGTTGAATCTGTGGAAAAAGAGGCGACAGAGGCAGCTTCTAAGGAAGAGCCTGATGTTGGCATGGGAAATCCATGGGTGGAGATCACGGAGGAAGAGGCGCAAAAGTGCTGCGTCCGGCTGTTCAAGGCTCCGGATGGAGCAAAAGATCATGTATGGACTAAATGCGAAGCGCTTGGCGATCCGGAAAAAGAGATAGGTCCGATGATCCAGCTGAATTTTGAGCTGGATGGATTAAAGTATACGGCAAGAGCACAATATGGTGTTTCTGAGGACACTGATATTTCAGGTATATATACCGAATGGACAGTAGGACCGGATGACGTGATCCTGGCAAACTGGGGTGGCGGACATATGTCCGGCAAAACCTATCGGTCTGTGGATGATCTTGGATATACAGACCTTATTACCTGGTATGACATAGAGATAGGGATCAAATACTCGCTTTCCGTAGCAGCAGAAGATCTTGAAGGATTCGATATACAGGCTGTGGCAGAGCAGATGTATTCGGCGGAGAACGAGCCGGATACAGGACCCGAAGAGGATCAGGAGGGTTCTGCGGAAGGACAGATAACAGATGAAGAGGCCCTGTCTGCAGTCAGGAATTACTGTTACGAAAATAATCAGGATCTGAAGGAAATTGAAGATAAGGGCGAGTATCCGGTTTATTGGGATATTGAATCCCGTGATGATAAAGAAATAGTTGTCCTGTTCAGATCGTATACGGGGGCACAGATCAGGTACCATATTAACCCTGTGTCCGGAGATACGTCCATAACAGAGTTTGTTCCCGGTATTACTTCCGAGGAAGAAGAGACAGATGAGAGTTTCAATGTCAGGGACTATTTATCACGGTAACGGATGCTGTAGATCTGATAAATGAGCTTTCCTGAGAACGCTGGCAGATTTGCGGAGAAGGTAAAGGAACCTGTAAAAGCTGAAATTGAAATGGAGAAACGATGATGAAACATGAAGAGACAGCAAGAGGAAACCATAGGGCCGGCAACAACTGTGCAGTTTCTGTATATACTGCATTTGCCGATATCAATACGAATCCGGGATCGATACCCGCACCGCGAAGTGATGGCGGTAAATGCGGGGCTTATCTTGCAGGGATAAAACTGCTGAAGGATATGGAAAAAGGTGATGCGCAGGGGTTTGAAAAAGAATTCCTAAGCAGGTTTGGTTCCATTAAATGCGGAGAGCTCAGGGGATCAAAGGTGCCCTGCAACGATCTTGTGGGCGGGGCTGCCGATATAATTGATGCAATGCTGCAGTAACAGGCTTATTAAGAAAAGTGTTTTATCGGGAGGTCAGCAGTTGACCTCCTTTTATAAATTTAAAATATTATCTATTGACTTAGAGTTAACTCCAGGGCGTATAATCCAGACAACAGGATGAAAAGCATTGTTATCGGATGGAGGAATAACGGCATGCAGAAAGTGAAATGGGGCGTTTTGGGAACAGCCAATATCGCAAAAGGATGCACGATCCCGGGAATGAAGCTCGCTGAAAGCTGTGAACTTTATGCTATTGCAGGGAGAAGCATTGATAAAGCAGAATCCTTCAAGGCGGAATTCGGTTTTGAAAAGGCATATGGAAGCTATGAGGAGCTTATAGATGATCCGGATGTACAGGCAGTCTATATCCCGCTTCCCAATAATCTTCATTGTAAGTGGGTTACTGAAGCACTGAAAAAAGGAAAACATGTGCTCTGTGAGAAGCCTCTTGGCTTAAATGCCGGGGAAGTAAAGGAAATGCATAGGACAGCAGAGGAGAACGGCGTGTACCTCATGGAGGCATATGCATATCTTCACAGCCCTTATGTAGAAAGCCTGAAAAAGGATGTTAATGACAAGATTATAGGTGATATTGATTATATAGAGTCTGCATTTATTACCCAGGGCTACAAAGATGATATACGTTTGTATAAGGATCAGGGCGGCGGAGCCATGTATGATCTTGGCTGCTATTGTACGACCATGATACTGTCTCTCATCGATTCTGAACCTGATCTTGTAAAAGCAGACGCAGAATATTCGGATCTCGGAGTAGACCTTATGACTTCCGGAATTATCCGCTTTAAGAACGGTGTAAGGGCTTCCTTCAATGTCGGAATGATATTTGAAAAAGACTCTGATCTGAGATTTGACAGGCTGTATATTCACGGCAGTAAAGGGTCAATCTGGTCAGAAGTTCAGTATAACCAGGATGGAGAGGTACGCTACAGGATTTCCTCGGAAAACGGGATGACAGAGAGGACCGTTTCGGTTCCACAGAATTATTCTCTGGAAGTTGAGCAGCTTAGCAGATGTATCCTGTATGGTGAAAAGCCATTTATCACACCGGAATTTTCAATAAAAAATGCGGCCCTTATGGACAGGGTGTTCTCAGAGATCGGGTATTAAGGGGGACCGGTTTATGACGATCAAGGAAGTATGTGAAAAATACGGACTGACCGCAGATACTTTGAGGTATTACGAGCGGGTCGGTGTAATCCCGACGGTCAACCGGACGAACGGCGGGATCCGGGACTATACGGAAGAGGACGAAAGATGGGTTGAAAGTGCCGTGTGCATGCGCAGTGCCGGCGTACCGGTGGAAATGCTGATCGAGTACGTGAAACTCTTCCGGCAGGGTGACAGCACATTTCAGGCGAGGAAAGATCTCTTATGCGAGGTGCGGACAGAGATACAGGCGCAGCTTGATAAATACCAGTCGGCAATGGACAGGCTGAATTATAAGATATCAAGATACGATGAGGCCATCAAAACCGGCGTATTAAGCTTTGATTCCGGGAAGTGCGGGGATAAAAAATAAAGGGGAAAGTAACTGATTTCAGGTTGGAGTCACAGAAAGGATTTATATCATGGAAAATTTTGAATTCTATTCACCAACATGCTTTGTATTCGGAAAAGATATGGAAACAAAGACCGGAGAGTATGTAAAGCGATTCGGTGGGAGCAAGGTGCTGATCCATTATGGAGGGGGCAGTGCGTCCCGTTCCGGACTTCTTGACAGGATAAAGGATTCTCTTTCAAAGGAGTCCGTATCCTTTGTTGAACTTGGAGGTGTAAAGCCCAATCCAAGAAGCGGGCTGGTATATGAAGGCATAGAGCTCTGCAAAAAAGAAAACGTGGATTTTATTCTTGCTGTGGGTGGAGGAAGTGTTATTGATTCATCCAAGGCTATTGCCGCAGGAGCATTATATGACGGAGATTTCTGGGATTATTACCAGGGAAAACCTGTAGAGAAAGCGCTTCCGATCGGAACAGTGCTTACCATAGCAGCTGCAGGAAGCGAGGGAAGCCCGGACTCTGTTGTTACCAAAGAAGAGGGAATGTTAAAGCGTGATGCCCACGGTGATGTGCTTCGTCCTAAATTCAGTATCCTGAATCCTGCGCTTACACAGACACTTCCGGCATACCAGACAGCTGCGGGAATAACCGATATCATGGCTCATCTTTATGAGCGTTATCTTACCAATTCAGAAGAAGTGGAAGTTACGGACAGGCTTATCGAAGGTCTGCTGCTTACCATGATCCATGAGGCGCCAAGGGTTATAGCGGATCCTGATAATTATGAGGCCAGAGCAAATATCATGTGGGCCGGCACCATGGCTCATAATAATTCCTGCGGGGTAGGCAGGAGCCAGGACTGGAACAGTCATACTATCGAACATGAGCTGTCGGCACTCTATGACTGTGCCCATGGTGCAGGCCTTGCCGTTACAATGCCCGCAGTATTCAATTACACGATGTCGCATAATGTGATGAGATTTGCACAGGCTGCTGTAAGGATCTGGGGCTGCCAGATGGACTTTGCTCATCCCGAAGTAACTGCAAAAGCCGGGATAGAAGCTTTCAGGAACTTCCTTATTTCCATAGGGATGCCGAAGAACTTTGAGGAACTTGGCGCAAAGGAAGAAGATATACCTAAGCTTGTGGATGTGCTTCTCCACGGAGACGGAAGGACCGGTACGATAGCAGGCTTTGTAACTCTTAATGAAGAAGACTGCACAAAGATCTATAAGATGATGGTCTGATGAATGGTTTCTTAAAGAATACAGGAGATAAGGATCATGAGCATAGATATGAATGAAATGCCCAGGCTTGGATTCGGACTGATGCGTTTGCCGGAAAAGGACGGGGTCATAGATCATGATCATGTCTGCAGGATGGTTGACAGATATATGAAGGCCGGAATGAACTATTTTGACACGGCATATATATATCATGGCGGAAAATCAGAGACGGCGGCAAGAGAGGCACTGGTCAGGCGATATCCGAGAGAAAGCTTTATGCTGGCCACCAAGCTCCCTGCATGGGAGGTCAAAAAAGAAGAGGATATAGAGCGGATCTTTAATGAACAGCTGGAACGGACCGGTGTTGATCATTTTGATTTCTATCTGCTTCACTCAATTGAAGATGGCAGTAACCATGACACATATGTCAAATATAACTGCTTTGATTGGGGGCTAAAGAAGAAGGCCGAAGGAAAGATAAAGCATTTCGGGTTTTCATATCACGGAAGCCCGGAACTTCTTGAAGATGTTCTTGATAAACATCCGGAGGTTGAGTTCGTTCAGATACAGTTAAACTATCTGGACAGGACAAATCCGGTTGTAAGGTCGCAGCAGCTCTATGAGATCTTGAGGGACAGGAATATCCCTATAATTGTTATGGAGCCTGTCCGTGGCGGGATGCTTGCTAAGATGGCACCGGAGATCGAGGCAAAATTCAAGGCAAGGCAGCCGGAAAAGTCCTTGGCTTCCTGGGCGCTCCGCTTTGTCGGATCCCTCCCGGGGGTTATGACCATTCTTTCAGGGATGTCCAGTGAAGAACAGATGGAAGATAATATCGGTACTTTCACGGATTTCGAACCTCTTGATGATGACGAATTCAGGATCATAAATGAAGTGACAGAGGAAGTACTGTCTGTGCCGCAGATCGGCTGCACCGCCTGCAAGTACTGCTGCGACGGATGTCCGAAGAAGATCAGCATCCCGGATGTGTTTAGGACAGTTAATGCCTTAAGGCGTTATCCGGATGACTGGAGATCAAAGAATTTCTACTCCGGTCTGGTGAAAAGAAGCGGAAGCGCATCGGAATGTATCGGCTGCGGACAGTGTGAGAAGGTGTGTCCTCAGCATCTTAAGATCACAGAACTTATGAAGGAAGCGGCAGGGATATTGGATAAGCCGGAGGATAAAAATCCGTAAGAAATATATAACTTATCAATCACACGAAAGGAGCAAAACAGATGGAATTTAAGGAAGTAGTTAAAAACAGATATTCATGTAAGAAGTATGACGGAAGAAAGGTGGATAAGGCACAGCTTGATGCCATTCTGAAAGCAGGACGTCTTGCACCTACAGCAAAGAACCTGCAGGAGCAGAGAATTTATGTACTTGAATCAGAAGACAGTCTTGCCAAGGTTGATAAGGTAACGCCCTGCCGTTATGGTGCAGCTACTGTCCTTGCAGTTGCCTTCGATAAGAACAATGTCTTCACATATCCCGGAGAAAAGAGGGATTCGGGCGTGGAAGATGCGACCATCGTTGCAACACACATGATCCTTGCTGCCGAAGATGCAGGAGTGGACAGCTGCTGGATCAACTATTTTGACCCGGATATCCTGGCGAAGGAACTTGGCCTTCCGGAGAATGAAGAAATCCTCATGCTTATGGATCTCGGATATGCCGCTGAGGGAGCCGGCCCTCTTGAAAACCATGACAGCCGTAAAGATCTGTCAGAAACTGTACAATACATGTAATTGAAAGGAATAACTGTTGTGCCTTTTGCAACTTCAGGCAGCAGTGGTATGGGGGATTCATCAAAAAACCTGCAGGAGCTGGCAAAGGGAGCAAATGTTGCAGAGGGCAAGAGATTCGGAAGCGGCGCATCAGCTGATGAAAACGATAATTGTACGCTGGAAAAAGCAGGTTAATCCTATATGGATGGTAACCTGCTTTTTAATTATATTATTTCAGGTATCATGTCTTGACATGCTATTACAATACAGATATAATTCGGCTAATAATCGTTAGCATATGCCGCGGGGATTTCAGAGAATGATCTGCCGTATATGTGGAGCTGCGTATTTTTATCTTTATGAGAGGAGAATTTAAATTATGAAAGAATTAATTGCATACTGCGGTCTGGACTGCGAAAAATGCGATGCTTACATCGCAACTCAGAATGATGACCAGGCTCTGCGTGAAAAAACCGCAAAGCTTTGGAGTGAGATGAACGGGGTTGAAATTACACCGGAAATGATCAACTGCGATGGATGCCGCGTTGATGGACGGAAAACTCCTTATTGCGATGGTTTATGCCAGATTAAAAACTGCGCCCAGGAAAAACAGATGGAAACCTGCGGCAGCTGCGCGCAGTTGAAAAACTGTCCGACAGTCGGAATGGTTGTTAATAACAATCCCGATGCTTTGAAAAATCTTGAAATTAATTAAAAATCATGCTTGACTCTCCCCCTTGTCTGATCATTAATGGATTTTACTTTACCTGTCCTGTATAATACGCTCAAATTTATATATTAGTAAATCAAACCGGGTGGGAGATGATCAAATGAAGACCAGAGAAGAAGCATTAAAATACGGACTTTCTTTTGCGGATACATTTCAGGATGCCCCCTTTCATGATCCTAACTGGCAGCTTGTCAGATATAAAGGGAATAAAAAAGCCTTTCTCTGGACATACGAAAAGGACGGGCATATCAATCTCAATGTAAAGGCTGATCCGGATAAGGCATACTTCTGGCGGAGGATCTATAAGGCTGTGATACCGGGGTATCATCAGAATAAGGATCATTGGAATACGATAATCCTGGATGGGAGCATTCCTGATGAAGATATCAAAATTATGATCGCGGAGAGCTATGACCTTGTAAGCGACTGCCCATCAAAGCGGATCTATGAAGCGGTAAAAAAGATTCCCTATGGCCGTGTGGCAACATATTCGCAGATAGCGGAACTCGCAGGTGACAGGAAGATGGCTCGGGCTGTGGGAAATGCTCTTCACAAGAACCCGGATCCCGACAATATACCCTGCTTCCGTGTAGTGAATGCAAAGGGAGAACTGGCGGGAGAATTTGCCTTCGGCGGACAGGGTGCGCAGGCAAAGCTTCTTAAAGCGGAAGGAATAACAGTTTCTGACGGTAAAGTAGACTTAAACCTATTTCAATGGAAAGTAACGGACAAATGAAGGCAGGAAGCAGTATTTCCGCGGATTTGAAAAAATAAAATTAAAGGCTTGACAAAATGTGAACGGTCGTTTATTTTAATGTAAACGTCCGTTTACTTTATGCGTTTAAAAAGGGAGCAATGAATGAAAACAAATAAAGAAGAAATTATGCTGACAGCATTAAAGCTCTTTGCGGAGCGAGGTTTTGAGGCGGTATCCACAAGCATGATCGCAGGTGAACTGGGGATCACCAAGGGGGCGCTGTATCGCCACTATAAGAGTAAGCAGGAGATCTTTGACAGTATCATAGAGAAGATGTTTGAACAGGATGAAAAACAGGCCGAAGAAACAAACATGCCGGTGAGGGAATATGAAGAAGATGCCGAAAGCTATGAGCATACTTCACTTGAAAGTCTGTGTGAATTTGTTAATAACCAGTATACCTACTGGACTGAAAATGAATTCGCCCTGTACTTCAGAAGGATGATAACACTTGAACAGTACAGGAATGAGGATATGAAAAAACTGTATCGCGATATGCTCTCATTGGGACCGGTAAAGTATTCGGAGGATCTGTTCCGGGAGATGATAAAAAGCGGCCGCTTAAATGCGAAAGCTGAAAAACTCGGTGCCAGGAATCTGGCAATACTTTTGTATGCGCCGCTTCAGCTGTCGATACAGCTTTATGACGCAGACGAAAAAGACAATGAAAAAATAAAGAGCGATCTTGGAAAGCTCACAAAAGAATTTGAAAAGAGGTGGAAGAAAAAATGAGTATAACATTCAGAATAGAAGAAGAAAAAGATTACAGAGCAGTTGAGAACCTTATAAGGGAATCGTTTTGGGATGTATACCGTCCCGGATGTCAGGAGCACTTCGTGATGCACAGGTTCAGAAAAGATCCGGCATTCGTAAAGGAACTGGATATCCTTATGGAAAAAGACGGAGAACTTATAGGTCAGAACATGTTTGTTAAAACAGCTATCAAAGCAGATGACGGCAGGGATATCCCCATCATGGCCATGGGTCCGATATGCATAGCACCTAAGTATAAAAGGCAGGGATACGGTAAGAAGATCCTGGACTACTGTCTTGATAAGGCGGCAGAACTCGGATACGGAGCAGTATTCTTTGAAGGAAATATAGATTTCTACGGGAAAAGCGGCTTTATCACGGCAAGCAGTTACAATATCCGCTATCATGACGTTCCGGAAGGAGAGGATGCTTCATTCTTTCTCGGAAAAGAACTGATCCCCGGATACTTAAACGGGATCACCGGAGAGTATACTCCTCCGGAAGGATATATGGCTGCTATAAATGAGCCGGAAGAATTTGCAAAATTCGATGCGCTCTTCCCTGCAAAAGAAAAGCACAGTCTACCGGGACAGCTGTTCAGCGAATAAGCGGAAATGTGTTTTTAAGCATCAAACGATACTTCTGTTTCTATGCGGCAAACAGCGTTTCTGATCCTTGACATGCATATAAAATGAAACTATAATTGGCTAATTATCGTTAGCGTAAAAGAGAACAGGAATGATGGATACAATGAATATAGAAACAAAAAATGAATATAAAGGGTATACTGTCTGCCGCGTTTCCGTGCAGGAAAAGGGACAGTACCGGGTGATCGGCCCGGAGGAAGAGACGTGGGCAAAGGTATCAGGGAAATTCCAGTACGAAGCAGAGACAGCGTCTGATTATCCTGCGGTAGGAGATTATGCAGCGGTGGATATCATTCCCGACGGAATGTCAGTGATACATGCCGTGCTGCCGAGGAAGAGCGTTTTTATCCGAAAGGCCGCCGGTACCGGTAACACTGAGCAGGTAGTCGCAGCGAATGTTGACACGGTATTTCTATGTATGGCCTTAAATAACGACTTTAATATCAGGCGCATGGAGAGATACCTGACTGCGGCCTGGGACAGCGGAGCGACTCCGGTAGTACTGCTCACAAAAACGGATCTCTGTGATGACCTTGAGGATAAGATCCTGCAGGTTGAAAGTGCAGCGCCGGGGGTTGATATAATCACGTCATCATCGATGGAAGAAGATGGCCTAAGTCAGATAGAGCCATATCTTATCGAAGGAAAAACGCTTGCTTTTGTCGGGTCTTCCGGAGTCGGGAAATCTACATTGATAAACCGGCTCCTTAAAGAAGACCGGCTGGAAACAAATGGCTTAAGGAATGATGATAGGGGAAGGCACACAACCACACACCGGGAAATGATCTTCTTACCCTGCGGGGCAACAGTCATTGATACTCCGGGAATGAGGGAGCTTGGTATGTGGGCAGCGGAATCGGGACTGTCAGCTTCTTTTGCGGACATTGAAGCCTTTGCGGAGAAGTGCCGCTTCAGGGACTGCACTCATACAACAGAACCCGGGTGCGCTGTACGCAAGGCTATAGAGAACGGAGAACTGTCGGAGGAAAGGCTTCTATCATATAAGAAGCTTGAAGCCGAGAACAGCTATTCGGAGGATTCACAGAGTTATCTTGCAGCAAAGGAAGAGAAGTTCAAAAGGATCTCCAAAGTCAACAAGTCAAACCGGAAGAGATAACAGTATATGATGGAAGGAAAAATGAAGGTATTTATACTTGAAGATGACGATGCCATAAGCATGGGGCTGAAGTATTCTCTTGAAAAGGAAGGATATGAGGTTACAAGTGCGGTAAGCGTTGTTGAAGCCCGGAAGCAGTGGCAGAGCGGCTGCTATGATATCTGCATCCTGGATATAAATCTTCCGGATGGGAATGGCTATGATGTGTGCAGCTTCATTAAAGAAAAGGAAGATGTGCCTGTGATCTTTCTAACAGCCAGTGATGCGGAAGTAAACGTGGTCATGGGACTTGAAATGGGGGCTGACGATTATATTTGTAAGCCCTTCAGGATCAATGAGCTTATGGCAAGGATCAGGACAGTACTCAGGCGTTCCGGGAAAAGAACCGCCGGCAGTGCAGCAGAGAATCCTTTTGTAGAGAAACTTGGAAATATAAGGATCTACACAGGCGAAGCAAAGGTGACAATAAAGGACGGAGAAACAGGAGAGGAAAAGGGCATTGAACTCACAGCTCTTGAATACAGACTCCTTCTTGTTTTTTGCAGCAACAGGGGTATAGTACTTTCAAGGAACCAGCTCCTTCAGGATCTGTGGGACGTGGGAGGTGATTTTGTAAATGACAATACGCTTACGGTCTATATAAAGAGGCTTCGCGATAAGATTGAAAAAGATCCGGCGAATCCTCAGATAATAAGGACTGTCAGAGGGCTTGGGTATATTGCGGACTGAGAGAACGCTATTTAAAATATGAGAGATCGGAACTTTAACAGAATTATGATCCTTGGATCCGCTTTGACCATTGTAATGGCGATCAGCGGATTCATTTTTGCAGGAAAAACAGCAGGGATAATGCTCCTTATCTCAGGAGCGGTACTTCTTGCTGTCTTTTTTTATTATACGAAAAAGAGATATCGAAGGATCGAAGAACTGAATGATTATCTTGTAAAGATCCTGTCGGGAGACAGTGCTCCGGATATCCAGGATCAGGAGGAGGGTGAACTTTCGATACTTGCTGACAATATCTACAAAGCCGCGTCCACACTTAAGTTTCAGAATGAGATACTGAGTGAAGACAGGAAACAGCTGGCACAGGCAATAGCAGACATAAGTCATCAGCTGAAGACACCGCTTACCTCTATGATGGTCATGAACGATCTTCTTTCCGCTGAAGAGGATAGAGAAAAACGCCGGGAATTTCTTAAGACTCAGTCTGCTCAGCTTGAAAGGATGAACTGGCTGATACAGACTCTCTTGAAACTGTCAAAGCTGGATGCGGGAACTATAGAACTAAAGCATGAAAGAGTCAGTGCAAAAGAGCTGCTGTCAGAAGTCCTGAAACCCTTTGAGATCCAGTTCGAACTTCGTGGGATCAGTTATAAACAGGATACAGCGGATATCACTTTTAACTGTGATAAAAACTGGACGGTGGAAGCTCTGCAGAATATAGTCAAGAATTGCATTGAACATATGGATGACGGAGGGGAGCTTAAGATCACTGCTGATGATACGAATCTCTTCAGCCGGATAATGATAGAGGACACAGGCTGCGGAATCGCAGAAGCTGACCTTCCGCATATATTTGAGCGTTTCTATAAGGGAAAGAATGCGGGAAAGGACAGTGTCGGGATCGGGCTTGCGCTTACCAAAGCGATCATAGAGGACCAGCATGGGGAGATCTCTGTGAAGAGTACTGAAGGCGTGGGATCGGCCTTTGAGATAAAGCTTTATAAAACGATAGTTTAATGTGACAGGATTGTAATAAAAAAGTCACGCGATAGTAATTTCAATATAATAACCTACTCTCAGAAATCAAAAAGAGAAGGGAAAAATGAAATGAAGATTTTGGAAATAAGAAACCTGTGCAAGGTCTACGGAAGCGGAGAGACAAAGGTAGATGCGTTAAAAGATGTTTCCTTTGATGTTGAGCAGGGAGAATTTGTTGCTATAGTCGGACCCTCAGGTTCCGGTAAGTCTACACTTATGCACATCCTTGGCGGTGTTGATACACCCACCTCAGGCGTTGTGAATATTTCAGGTACCGATATCAGTAAGCTCAATGAGACCAAGCTTGCGATATTCAGAAGAAGACAGATCGGTCTTATCTATCAGTTCTATAATCTGATCCCGATCCTCAATGTCGAGGAAAACATGACGCTGCCGATCCTCCTTGACGGGAAGAAGCCGGATAAGAAGCTCTTAAAGGATCTTATTGATAAACTTGGGCTTTCTGACAGAGCAGGACATCTTCCGAATCAGTTGTCCGGCGGACAGCAGCAGAGGGTTTCGATCGGAAGAGCCCTGATGAATCATCCGGCACTGCTCCTTGCAGACGAGCCGACGGGGAATCTTGATTCCGGGAACAGCAGGGAGATCATATCACTCCTAAGGAAATTTAATAAGGAGAACAGACAGACCGTTATCATCATCACTCATGATGAGAGGATCGCTCTTTCCGCGGACAGGGTTATAACGATCGAAGACGGGCAGATCACCAGGGACTCCGCAGAGGAGGTGGGTGCAAGATGAATATCATATCAACACTTACCTTAAGGCACCTTCTGGAGAATAAGAAACGGACGATCGTTACGATCCTTGGGATTGCAGCTTCTGCCGCGCTTATCACTGCAATACTTGTCGGTGTTTTCTCATTCTTCCGGTTTTTCGGAAGCATCAACAGGATCACGGATGGTGACGTTCACGCTGACTTTGACAATCTTTCCTGGGAAGATGTTACGGCACTTAAGGATGATGACAGGATAAAATATGCCGGTACAGTCTGCGCCGATCCCACGATCACCGGTGTCAGGATGCTTGCTGATAAGGAGGATCGTTTCAGGGTCGGCAATATTTTTAATGGCGGAGAGGATACCTACAGGCAGCTTGTGGTTTCCGGGTATGAGGGGAAACTTCCCGAGTCTTCATCCGAAGTGGCAGTAGAGCAGGCATTTCTCGATGACAACGGGCTGGATCTTCATGTGGGAGATACCTTAACATTTGAACTCGGAAACAGATATGAAACAGATCCGGATGGCAAAAAAGTCTATTACGGCGGAAGCTACAGATCTGAAGAGCAGTTTGAAGTGGTATCAAAAGAAACCGCAGTCATCACAGCGATCCTTCACGGGAACAGGCCGACCGGGGACTATGATATCTTAAGGGGAATGGATTTCGGAACGCCCATAGGACTTGATGATAAGGGAGAGTCATTCCTTCACTGCCGTATAACATTAGATCAGGCTGACAGTACTTCAGCAATTCAGATAAGACAGATCGCAGCTGATCATAACCTTCATATCGGTGACATGAACTCAGAATTCCTGATAAGTGTTTTTGCCGTGAACGGAATGGGAGATACTTATACTCAACTGTTTACACTGATGGCAATAGCTCTTCTGATAGTGGTCGCGACCTCAGTGGTACTTATCTACAACGCCTTTGGAATGTCTCTTGCAGAGAAGATAAAGTATCTTGGTATGCTTGCAAGTGTGGGCGCTACAAAGGCACAGAAAAGAGCATCCATCTACTTTGAGGGAATGGTGCTTGGATTTATCGGGATACCCTTAGGGATCCTTGCCGGTATCGCCGGAGCGGCAGTTACTCTGTCGGTTATTGGAAGTAAGATCATGGAGTCAGACATGATCGTTGGAGCAGAGGGCCTGAGGGGAGGCATTCCTGTCATAATTGATCCTTTTGTCATACTTGCGGTCATAGTTCTTTCGGCAGTAACAATTTTTATCTCTGCTCTCATTCCGGCGGTCAGGGCATCAAAAATAATGCCGCTTGATGCACTCAGACAGACAAACACGATCAGGCTTAAGGCCGGAAAACTTAAGGTGAATCCTCTTATAAAGAAAATATTCGGATATGAGGGAGAGCTTGCTTATAAGAATATTAAGAGAAACGGATTAAAGGGAACGGTAATTGTATTTTCGATGGCTGTATCGATCATCATGTTCCTTACCATAGACTTTTTTGATCAGACTTTTATAAAGTTGAATAAGTATGAGCTTGACCTTCCTTTCAATATTTATGTTTCCTGTGGATTGGACGAGAAAGACAGGCTGAAAGGAGAACTGGAGGCTCTTCCGGAGATCGAAAGGGTTGTTCCGGCAGACCATGTCGCTTATATTTTCAGGGAGCAGGAAGACGAGCCTGAGTTCGTACCGGCAAACAACAGTTTTTTGGATAAGGACTGCCTTACAAATGATTATAAGACTCTGTTTGACACTCTCAATGAAGTTGTGGTGGTAATTGTGGATGATGGCGACTTTGATGCGCTTCTGGAAGCAAACGGACTCAGCAGAGATGAGTATTATGGAAAAGAACTGAAGGGAGTCATACTGGACAGTTATCTTCACACGGAGAATGGCAGGCCGGTATTTAATGAAAAAATAAACGGACAGAAGATCTTCTATGATGATCCGGATAACAATCCGCCGGCCGTTGAGGTGAGCGGGATCGTTAAATACAAAAAGGACAGCTACGTATGCAATCTGGTTCCAAAGAATACGGTTGACGTATATGTTCCGGCATCAATGTACTATGAAAAAGCTCAGGAACATATAGACAGAGATATACTCAGCTATACCTATGGTGTGTTCACTGCAGAAAATGAAGGAGGTCTGGCAGCAAAGATAAGCGACATTACAACCTATGGCGGTTACAGCAACTGTGTTATTCATGATCTTTCAAAGACCAGAGATGCCATGGATACGGTATCACTCATGCTTAATACCGCAATGTACGGTTTTACGATCCTTTTAACACTTATAGCTATTGCAAATATCGTGAATACTATCTCAACAGCGGTGCATATGAGAAGACAGGAATTTGCGATGTTCAGGTCAGTGGGAATGGAGGGAACAGGCATTAAGAAGATGCTTCTTCTTGAGACGGTCCTTTATGGACTCAGGGCACTTGTAATAGGAATACCGGTTTCGATCCTGCTCAGCTTTCTGATGTATCAAACTATTGAAACCCGGCTGTTTGCCTTTGAACTTAATTATCCGATGTATCTTATGATGGTGATAGCGGTATTTGCGATGATCGGG
>JAIKXV010000025.1 GCA_024683935.1 Lachnospiraceae bacterium
TATGTAAATGCAGCAGAAGGCGCTGACGGCGACGAGGCTTCAGCTGACGTTGTTATCGAAGTAGCAGTTCCTGCACAGACCACTGTTGAGCTCTGCACAACTGAGGCTTCAACCATCCTTTCAAAGGAAGACACCATTGGCGTATTCGGTTCAAACCAGACAGCAGCAGAGGGACTTCTTGCAGCAAACTCTAACCTGAACCTTCTTGGAACAGATGCAGCAGCAGGCGAAGTTATCGGTATCGGATTTGACGCCGGCTCAGTTATCAAGGGCGCTATCAATGACGGCACAATGTACGGTGCTGTTACCCAGTCTCCTCTGATGATGGGTTACTACTGCCTGTATGCTCTTACAAAGGCTGCTAACGGAGAGAGCGTTTCCGATCTTCCTACAAACGGATATTGGTACAACAAGGACAACATCAACGATCCTGAGATCGCTCCCAACCTTTATGACTGATCGCGCATAATCTGTGCAAAATTAACAGCCCGCCGGGCAAAACCGGCGGGCTTTTTCTCTGAAATTCCGTTTAAAAAGAGGAGCGCCCCGGAGGCTCCTCACCTCCAGGGCTTATTATGAAAAAATCATCTAACAGTCTATGTTTACATTAAGAATAATAACAATTTCATATGAACAAAATATGAACGCAGGGTTAATATATGGTTAATTAGTACAATTAATGATGGCCATCCCCTGTGTTTATAGTGAAAATCGCACATATGAAGAGTTCATATTGCGGTCACTGTCTAAAAATGCTAAAATATCAAATCAGGAGGTTTTTGGGGGAAATATGGACGATTTTATGGACAGCCTTGTAAAAGAGGTTGAAGGAAATATCAAGCCGATCCGATCTGAAAAGATGGACGATCCTTTTGATGCCCCGAAACAGTCTGCTGTTAAAAGGTCTGCAGGACAGCCGATCCGGGCGGTGAAAGAGCCGGTATCGCAGCCCGTACCACAGCCGGTATCGCAGTCTGTACCCCAGCCTGCACCTGAGCCCGCACTACAGCCGGTGCCTCAGCCATTTTCGCAGCCTGCACCACAGCCCATCCCTCAACCTGCACCCCAGAGTTCGTTCCAGAGCAGTATGCAGCCCTCCTATCAGGGCCTGGCTCAGCCTGTTTATCAGATGAACATGCAGCCGCAGCCCATCTTCCAGGAGCCTTTTTCCCAGCCTGTATATCAGGCTCCGATGCCGCGCCCTCTGTTTTCGGAACCGGCACCTGTCATGGAACCTGCCGCTCCCCGGGAGGAGAAGAAAGAGGAAGAAGCTGAAAAGAAAGAGAAGCCTTCAGATACTTCCGGTATAAACAAGGACCTGATGAATGAGGTGGAAAAGGATCTTTTCCTCCATGTTCACAGGGAAAATGTAAAGTGTTACAGGAATACCCAGGCCACCATTATTGAGAATACAAATATGGTGAA
Organism: Lachnospiraceae bacterium; assembly: GCA_024683935.1. The sequence continues at coordinate 1,426 of JAIKXV010000025.1, forward strand.
GCAGGGGCTTGAAGATAAGCATTCCAATATTCACCAGTGGCTTCTTATACTGCTGGTGCTTTCTCTTGTAAATTTAGGAGCAAATGCTCTGCTTATACTTCACATGATCTTCGGTTTTCTGTGATACAGGGAATGATAAGGAAATGAAATCAGGTACTGAAAAAGTATATCAATATGCCATCCAGGGGGGAAATGCCCTTACCGGTGAGGTGGAAATAGGCGGCGCGAAGAATGCGGCTTTAGCCATACTTGCAGCGGCCATAATGACTGATGAAACTGTCACCATTGAGAACATGCCGGACGTCAGGGATACAAATGTACTCTTAGACGCTATGGCTGGCATAGGTGTCATCATAGAGAGACCTGACCGTCATACCGTAAAGATCAACGGCTCCATGGTCAGGAATGTCAATATTGAGCATGAGCTTATAAGAAAGATCAGGGCTTCATATTATCTTATAGGAGCTCTCCTCGGGAAGTATTACGAGGCAGAGGTACCCCTTCCCGGAGGCTGTAATATAGGCAGCCGTCCCATCGACCAGCACTTAAAAGGATTCAGGGCTATAGGAGCAAATGTCAGGATAGAACACGGCTCCATAATCGCAAAAGCCGAAAAGCTGACAGGTGCCCATATTTATATGGACGTGGTGAGCGTAGGCGCAACCATCAATATACTTATGGCTTCCTGTATGGCCGAGGGGAAGACAATTATAGAGAACGCCGCAAAAGAGCCGCATGTGGTTGATGTGGCAAACTTCTTAAATAGTATGGGTGCCAATATCAAGGGAGCGGGAACCGATGTCATAAGGATCAAGGGAGTTTCCTCTCTTCACGGAGCTACTTATTCCGTAATACCGGATCAGATAGAGGCTGGAACCTTTATGTTTGCCGCTGCTGTGACCGGCGGGGATATCCTTATAAAGAATGTCATCCCCAAGCATCTGGAATCCATTAGCGCCAAGCTTATGGAGATCGGCTGTCAGGTGGAGGAATTTGATGACAGTGTAAGGGTCAGGAGGAACGGAAAGCTTTCCAACACCCAGATAAAGACCCTTCCTTATCCCGGATTTCCCACGGATATGCAGCCTCAGGCCGGAGTGGCCCTGTCTCTTTCGGATGGAGTCAGCACCATTACGGAGAGCATTTTTGAAAACCGCTTCAGATATGTGGACGAGATAATGAAGATGGGGGCAAATATTAAGGTTGAGGGTAATACGGCCATCATTACCGGTGTGGAAGCTTTAAGCGGCGCGCACATCACGGCGCCCGATCTCAGGGCTGGCGCGGCACTGGTACTGGCAGCCCTTGCCGCAGACGGTGTTTCCACCATTGATGATATCCGTCTCATAGAGCGGGGTTATGAAGATTTCGACATGAAGATAAGGCAGCTTGGAGGGATCATTGAGAAGGTCACCGATTCAAAGGCCGTCAGAAAATTCCGGATGAGATCCAGAGTTGTGTGACCGAAAACCGGAAGATCAGAGTATCGCTTCTACGAAGATCCCGTGCTCACGGGACAGATCCACATAGTGATTTCCGCATTGAACCATAGGCTTTGAAAGGTCGAGCTTGTTAATGAGCACGATATCTCCTTCCATGCCGTTGGAAAGTCTTACCCTGTTATGCATATAGGTATTCACTATATATCCAAGGAAAATAAGTATATATTCCGGATCGTATTTCTGCAGGCCTTCCTGCTCGAAAATGCTTATGACCTGGAAGGGACATAAGGGACCTCTGTATACCCTGGCGCTTGTCATGGCGTCATAGACGTCGGCAATGGATACTATGCGGGCAAAACGGTCTATCCTGTTGGTCTTCAGCCCGAAGGGATAGCCTGAGCCGTCACATCTCTCATGGTGCATAAGAGCCGCATTCTTGATGTGGTCGTCGATATCCATGGTCTTAAGCTTGTTATAGCCCTCCAGGGAATGGGTCTTTATGATATCGTATTCTTCGGTGGTCAGCTTGGCAGGTTTTGATATGATGGATTCAGGCACCATAAGCTTCCCAACATCATGGAGAAGACCGCAGAGAGTCAGGGTCTTTATGTCTTCCTCGTCCATCTTTATCCACGTACCGAAGACATGGCAGATAAGGGCCACATTCAGGCAGTGGGCATAGGTGGGATCATCATACATACGCATATTATGGAGCATATCGAAGATATGGATGCCGTTTGAGTTTTCCTCCAGCAGCTTTTCAGGCTGTTCCAGAAGAGCATCGGTGTCGATGACGTTCTTGGTGATGATGTCATTGACGGAGCCCTTGAACTCCTCCATCTCTTCCTCGTATTCCTTTTTGAAGCGGATAAACTCTTCGCTGGATCTGATCCTTTCGGAATAGGTGGGCTCGGGAGCCGGGGCCTGAGCGGTTTCAACACTGCCTTCCCTTATATTGACGGCGGAAATGGAATAAAACTCCAGCTTGGTAATGGCCTTGTCCGTAAGGGTCAGTCCCTTGGGCAGGATAAGCTGGTTATTATGGGAGAAAACGTCCTCCGCGGTAACCATTCCGGGTATCAGATTGCTGGTCATTATTCTGGGCATTACATATACCTCCGAAAATATAGTATATTGGATTTACCGATGTTTAGTCAATTGATTTTCCGCCCAAACTTGCATTGAATCCCCTTAAAGGATATACTGTAAAGATGAAAAATAAGGTGTTTCGCCATGAGTTAAAATATCTCATGTCCGAAAGAGAAGCCATTTTAATAAGATACCGCTTAAGGGAAAAAGCCCGGATAGATGAACATGCGGTAAATGGAAGTTACTTTATAAGGAGTCTCTATTTCGATGATCTCCGGGAAAGTGCCTATGGGGATAAACAGGCGGGTACGTCAGAGCGGAGAAAGTTCCGGATCAGGATCTATAATTACAACGACGATATCATAAGTCTGGAATGTAAGGAAAAGAAGGGCAGCTACATCCTTAAAAGGTCCGGAAGACTCTCTAAAGAGGAGCTTGGACGGATACTCACCGGAGATTACTCTTTTCTCGTTGATAGGGAGGAAAGCGTTCTGAAGGAGTTTTATATCTCCTTATGTTCCGAGGGACTGCGGCCCTCTGTTATCGTGGATTATGACAGGATTCCCTATGTATTTGATCCGGGGACGGTCAGGATCACCTTTGATGAGAATATACGTTCAGGCTTCATGAGCTATGATCTTTTTGATGAAAGTATTCCGGTGTTTTCCGCCATGGATCCCGGGATGCTCATCATGGAGGTGAAATTTACCGAATATCTGCCTGATGCGGTTAAGGATCTTATTGAACCCGGTGCTGCGATACAGCTTGCGGCATCGAAATTTGTCATGTGTTCGGATGTTATGAGAGATATAAGAGGATACAGGAGAACAGTATGAGCGTAAAGGCAATGATAAAGAAGTCCATTCTTGAGTCGGATATGTACAATCAGTCCATATCCTTAAGCACTCTGATGACCATAATGGTGGATATGCTGCTGGCACTGGTGATCGGGATCCTGATATACGAGATATACAAGCGCTACTTTAACGGGGTGGTGTACAGCAGGAGCTTTGCCATGACCCTTATCGGGATGACTGTACTGACCTGTATGGTAACCCTGGCTATTAGCACGAATATAGTCATTTCCCTGGGTATGGTGGGTGCGTTGTCCATTGTCAGATACAGAACGGCGATAAAGGAGCCCCTGGATATCATGTATCTGTTCTGGGCCATTACCATGGGTATCACCATCGGGGCAAGCATGTACCTTCTGGCGGCAGCAGGCATGTTCTTCATGCTGGTCATCGTCGCTGTGATGCACAGGAAGCAGGAGAAGGCACAGGCTTACGTCATGATCTACCATGGCAGCAACGAGGCGGAAAAGGATGTGCTGGAGCTCATGAAGAATATCCCCCACGGAGTAAAGAGCAGAATCTTAAGGGGAGATGAATATGAGGTATCCATTACCCTGGACCTCAATGAAAATGAACTTGATATAGCCGACAGAGTACGCTCGGTGAACGGAGTAAGGGATGTTACCCTTATCTCGTACAACGGAGAGTATCACGGCTAATGGAGCATGTCTGTTCTTCAGACATGCTCCATGGATCGGCTGCGCCGCGAAGCGGATTTAAATCGGCCGATCCTCCCATAAACACAGCAGGTCATGATTCTAAGTCTGCTGATCAATACAGGAGGAATAAAAAAACATGAAGGATTTGGAAAGTACCCAGATGTTCAGGGTTGAGAAGGAACCCGAAACAGGAGTGAAGGTGGTCTTATCCACGGTATATGAGGCTCTTACGGAGAAGGGCTACAATCCCATCAGCCAGATAGTGGGATATATCATGTCCGGATATCCCACCTACATCACGAGCCACAATAACGCCAGAAGCCTTATCATGAAGGTGGAGCGTGACGAGCTTGTGGAAGAGCTCTTAAAGCAGTATATAAAGAGCAGCGGATGGGATAAGGAGTGAAATATCTCGGACTCGACTACGGATCGAAGACAGTAGGAGTAGCGGTGACGGATGCCACCGGTACGGTCGTAAGGGAAGTGGAGATAATCCGAAGACAGAAGGAAAAGATGCTCCGGCGTACCTGCGCGCGTATCGAGGAGATAGTTTCAGAGGAAAAAGCAGAGGTTATCGTTATCGGGCTGCCCCTTAACATGGACGGCTCCGAGGGCGAGAGGGCGGAAAAGGCCCGCGCCTTCGGTGAAATGGTAGCCAGGCGAACAGGGCTCCCGGTCAGGTTTCAGGATGAGAGACTGACCACGGTGGAAGCCTATGACATTATGGATGAGAACGAAATAAGGAGTGAAAAGGACAGGAAGTCGCACGTTGACAGCGTGGCGGCGGCCGTGATCCTTGGAGATTTCCTTAACAGCGGAAAGGACCGCTAAATAAATGGACAGCGTGGTATTTACACAGGAAGACGGAACAGAGATCGAGTATTACGTGCTTGCCGAAGCAAAGGTCGGACAGAACTCTTATCTTCTCTGCACAGAGGAAGAAGAGGGAGACGCTGAGGCCTTTGTTTTGAGGGCTGTGCCTGATGAGGATGACGAAGAAAGCATCCTCTATGAGACCGTGGAAGATGAAAAAGAGCTTGAGAAAGCCGTGGAAGCATTCAGCGAAATACTTGATGATGTGCAGATCGACGTCTGATGTGTGATCACCATGCTCTCCAAAGAGTTATGGAGGTAATTTTTGAAAAAGTACAAAAACGCATCGGGCTCAAAGCTCAAGATCATCGCACTGGGCGGTCTTGAGCAGATAGGTCTGAACATTACTGCCTTCGAATACGAAGACAGTATTATTGTGGTGGACTGCGGCATCGCATTCCCCGAAGACGACATGCTGGGGATAGATCTGTGCATCCCCGATGTCACATACTTAAAGGACAATATTGATAAGGTAAAGGGCTTCATCATTACCCACGGTCACGAGGATCACATAGGAGCGCTTCCCTATGTATTGAAGGATGTAAACGCCCCGATCTACGCGACGAAGCTTACGATAGGCCTTATCGACCACAAGCTGGAAGAGCACGGCCTTCTCGGCAGCGTAAAGAGGAAGGTGGTCAATCACGGGCAGTCCATTAATCTGGGGCAGTTCCGTATAGAATTCATCAAGACCAATCATTCCATTGCGGACGCTTCCGCTCTTGCCATCTATTCTCCTGCGGGAATAGTGGTCCACACCGGTGACTTCAAGGTGGACTATACCCCTGTATTCGGTGATGCCATAGACCTGCAGAGGCTGGGAGAGATCGGCAAAAAGGGAGTTCTGGCCCTTATGTGCGACAGCACCAACGCCGAAAGGGAAGGTTTTACCAAGTCAGAACGCACGATAGGCGCAGTATTTGACGGTTTATTTGACACCCACAGGAAGGGCAGGATAATAATAGCCACCTTCGCATCCAATGTGGACAGGGTGCAGCAGATAATCAACACAGCTTATAAATACGGCCGGAAGGTCATCGTGGAAGGGCGTTCCATGGTGAATATCATAAATACGGCCCAGGAACTGGGATATATCAAGATCCCGGAGAATACACTTATAGATATAGACAGGATGAAGGATTATCCCGATACCCAGGTGGTTCTGGTAACCACGGGAAGCCAGGGAGAATCAATGGCGGCGCTTTCCCGCATGGCAATGAACATGCATAAGAAGGTTAGCATCAAGCCCAATGACACGATAATCTTCTCATCCACGCCGATACCCGGAAATGAGAAGTCGGTATCCAGGATAATAAATGAGCTGGAATCAAAGGGAGCCGACGTTATCTTCCAGGAAGCCCATGTTTCCGGGCATGCCTGCAGGGAAGAGATAAAGCTGGTATACTCCCTTGTGAAGCCCAGGTTCTCCATACCGGTACACGGTGAATACAGACACCGTCACGCCCAGGCCAATATTGCGGAGGAACTGGGGTATGACCATGATCATATTCTGATGATCCACTCCGGAGATGTGCTGGAGCTTTCGGAAGAGAGCGGGGCAAATGTCACCGGGCACGTACATACCGGATCAGTCTTTGTGGACGGTCTTGGAGTGGGAGACGTGGGAAATGTGGTGCTGCGTGACAGACAGCATCTGGCGGAAGACGGCATAGTGATCATAGTCCTCACCCTTGAAAAGGGCACGGGGCAGGTGCTGGCCGGACCGGACATCATATCCCGGGGCTTTGTATATGTAAGGGAGTCGGATGCACTGCTGGAGGATTCGACGGAAGTGCTGGAGGAATCCCTGGACAACCTGGCGGAAAAGGGCATCAGCGACTGGGGCAGGATAAAGAGCACCATGAAGGACGATCTGTCTGACTATCTCTGGAAGAAGACCAAGAGAAGGCCCATGATACTCCCGATCATCATGGAGGTATGATATTGGACGCCAGATTATATGACGATGTCCTGAACTTTACCGAATGTATAAAGGACACGCCGGAATACAGGGAGTATCAGGAAAAAAAGAGGGTTATCGGTGAAAACCCCGAACTCCTTGCCAAAGCGGAGGAGCTGAAGAAAAAAAATTTCGAAGTAAACAGTGCCTTTGAAGAGGGCAGGGATACTTTGGAGGATCTGAAGAGATTTGCCGATGAATACCAGGATGTATTCATGGATCCTGTGATAAATGATTATCTCACCGCAGAAGCCGCTTTCTGCAGGATGATGCGGGAAATACTTACTATGACGATGGAAAGGATAGATCTGTAGCTTGAAGGTCAGGAGCATATTTGTAAATATAGCTGCGATGCTGGTACGAATCTTTATCGTACTGGTGCTGGTGTCCTTTATCTATAAGCTGGGATTTATCGCCTACGATTTCGGCTACAGGGTCTTTGCAGAGGAAGCGGTATCCGCAGAACCGGGAAGGGATATCGAAGTGACGATACCCATGGGTTCTTCTGCGATGGATATAGGGGAAATACTGGAAAATTCCGGACTGATAAAGGATAAGACATTATTCTTCGTGCAGGAGAGGCTTTCGGAGTATCACGGGAAGCTTGCTCCCGGGGAATACACCTTAAATACTTCCCAGACCGCGAGGGACATGATGGCGGTAATGGCAAAGGATGATGATGAATCCTCCACCGAGGAAGAGGAAGACCGGAATTAGATATGCTCGGAGATGAGAGGCTCACGGGATATATCAATTCCCTGTATAAAGGTAATACCGGATTTTTAGACAGGATAGAGAAGGAAGCGCTCTCACAGCGTATCCCCATCATCAGAAAGGATACCCAGGCACTGCTTCGTTTCCTGATGGAGTCATACAGGCCTGAGAGGATACTGGAGATCGGTACCGCCGTAGGATTTTCCGCCATACTTATGGCTTCCTATACAGATGATTACTGCAGGATATTTACGATAGAGAACTATGAAAAAAGAATACCCGCAGCCAGGAAAAATATAGAAGAATCCGGCTTTTCCCACAGGATAGAGCTTATCGAGGGAGATGCGGATGATGTGCTTCCTGCTTTACAGGATCGCTTTGATATGATATTTATTGATGCGGCAAAGGCGCAGTATCCTTTTTACCTGAAGGAGAGCCTGAGGCTCTTAAAGCCCGGAGGGCTGATCGCTGCGGACAACTGCCTGCAGGACGGAGACATACTGGAATCCAGATATGCGGTGGAACGCAGAAACCGCACCATCCATAAAAGGATGCGGGAATTCCTGAAGGATATAACGGCTTCGGAAGAATTCACTTCCGTGGTCCTGCCTATAGGGGACGGCGTAACGCTGGCATACAGGAAAAGATGAAGAAAAAGAAACCGGAGCTTCTGATTCCCGCAAAGGGACCGGAAGAATTCAATACAGCGCTGCACTACGGGGCAGACGCCATATATGTGGGCGGAGAGACCATGAGTCTCAGGGCAGGAGCCAGGAATTTCAGCGATGACGAGCTGAAGGCAGCTGTTACATCAGCCCATGAACAAAATGTAAAAGTCTATGTGACCGCCAATATACTGGCTCATAACGGAGATCTGAAGGAAGCGGAGGAATACTTCCGCGTACTGAATGAAGTCAGGCCGGACGCCATACTGATAGCCGATCCCGGGGTATTTTCCCTGGCGAAGGAGCTCTGTCCGGATACGGATCTCCATATCAGCACCCAGGCCAATAACACGAATTACCGTACTGTGCTTTTCTGGATGAAAGAGGGGGCAAAGCGGGTAGTTACCGCCCGGGAGCTTTCCCTTGCCGAGATAAAGGAGATAAGGGACCATATTCCCGACGATATGGAGATCGAGTCCTTTGTCCACGGAGCCATGTGCATTTCCTATTCCGGACGCTGTCTCTTGTCCAATTATTTCACGGGAAGGGATTCCAATCACGGAGAGTGCACCCATCCCTGCAGATGGGAGTATGCGGTGTCGGAAGCGACCAGGCCGGGACAGTATCTCCCGATCGAGGAAAATGAGAGGGGCACCTTTATTTTCAACTCCAAGGATCTCTGTATGGTGGATCATATACCGGATCTTATTGATGCGGGGATAGACAGCCTGAAGGTGGAGGGCCGGATGAAGACCGCGCTCTATGTGGCGGTGACGGCGAGAACCTACAGGCAGGCCATAGATGATTATTTCGAATCTCCGGATAAATACCGGGAGAATCTTCCGCTGTACCGGGAGGAGATAAGGAAGTGTACCACCAGGGATTTCTGCACCGGATTCTACTACGGGAAGCCGGACGGAAGTTCCCAGATATATGAGGGAAGTACGTATTTTAAGGAGTATATCTATCTGGGAGTGGTTCAGGACACGGATGAGCAGGGCAGGGCGGTTTTCTGCCAGAAGAATAAATTCTGTGTCGGAGACCGGATAGAGATCATGAAGAGAGATCTCAAAAATACAGAAGCGGAGGTTTTATCCATCCATACTCCGGACAGAGGAGAAGCGGAGAGCGCGCCCCATCCGAAGGAAGAACTGCATGTCAGCTTTTCCTGTCAGGCGGAAAAGGGAGATATCATAAGGATGAAACCTTAAATTAAGGATATATGATGAAGCTGTTAAGTGTAGTAGTTCCATGCTGGAATGAAGAAGAGGTTATTCCCTTCTTCTATGATGAAATGAATAAGACAATGGGGGAATTCGAAAAGAAGTACCCCGATACCGCTTTTGAGCTGATCTTTGTGGATGACGGCTCAAGGGACAGGACGCTTGCCCTGATAAAGGAGCTGGCGGCGAAGGATAAGAGAGTGCATTATATATCCTTCTCCAGAAATTTCGGAAAGGAATCGGCTCTTTACGCGGGATTTGAAAATGCAAAGGGAGACTATGTTGTATGTATGGATGTGGATCTCCAGGATCCCCCTGCCCTTCTCCCCGAAATGTATGAAGCCGTGGTAAATGAGGGTTATGACTCTGCTGCCACCAGAAGGGTTACGAGAAAGGGCGAACCTCCTATCCGTTCCTTCTTTGCGAGACGTTTTTACAGGCTTATGGATAAGATCTGCGCCACGGAAATAGTGGACGGTGCCAGGGATTACCGCATAATGACCAGGCAGATGACGGATGCGGTTCTTTCCATGGGCGACTATAACCGCTTTACCAAGGGTATATACGGCTGGGTAGGCTTCCGGACAAAGTGGCTGGAATTTGAAAATATCGAGAGAGTGGCGGGAGAGACCAAGTGGTCCTTCTGGAAACTCCTTATTTATGCAATAGAGGGAATAATTGCTTTTTCCACGGTGCCTCTGGAGATCATCTCCTGGATAGGAGGATTTTTATCCTTTGCTTTCCTTGTCTTCACGATAGTTTCGGGAGTGCTGTATGCGGGAGGCAGCTGGGGCCAGCTTCCCTTGATCACCGGGATAATAGGCTTTTTCTCATCCCTCAATCTCTTTGCCATCGGCATTGCCGCCTGGTATTTGAGCAAGACATATCTGGAAACAAAGAACCGTCCCATGTATATAGCTAAGGAGACCGATGTATGAAGCTCATAATACAGATCCCCTGCCTTAATGAGGCGGAAACGCTGGAAATAGCATTAAATGATCTGCCGAAGCAGATAGACGGCATTGATGAAATAGAATATCTGATCATTAATGACGGAAGTCAGGACAATACCGTTGAGGTCGCCAGGAACTGGGGCGTGGATCACATTGTCAGCTTTCCGAATAACAAGGGACTGGCCAAGGGCTTCATAGCCGGGCTGGACGCCTGTCTCCGGGAGGGCGCAGACATAATCGTAAATACCGACGCGGATAACCAGTACTGCGGTGACGATATAGAAAAGCTGGTGAGGCCCATACTGGAGGGCAGGGCGGAGATCGTGATAGGAGAGCGTCCGATAGACGATACCCCCGATTTTTCACCGGTGAAAAAGAAGCTGCAACACTTAGGATCATTGGTGGTGCGCATAGCGTCCAATACCGACATTCCCGATGCCCCCAGCGGATTCCGTGCCTTTTCCAGGGAAGCCGCACTGAGGCTCAATGTGGTAAATAATTACACCTATACCCTGGAGACGATAGTCCAGGCAGGCAGAAACCGGATGGCGATCACGTCCGTTCCCATCAGGACAAACAGGGAGCTAAGGAAGTCCAGGCTCTTTTCCAGCATGGGAGGCTACATCAAGAAGTCCATCCTTACCATAATCCGGGCCTACATGATGTACAGGCCTCTGACCTTTTTCACGGCGATCGGGCTTGTCCCCTTTATTGCCGGACTTATCATAATGGTGCGGTTCCTGATCTTCTATGTGAACGGTTCGGGAATGGGACATATCCAGTCCCTGATCCTCGCGAGCACGCTGATGATGCTCTCATTTACCACCTTTATGATGGGATTCCAGGCTGATCTGATGGCCGCAAACAGGAAGATAATGGAGGATGTGCAATACCGACTGAGACGTTTTGAAGCCGGAGTTGAAACCGATGCCAGAAAAAAAGACGGGAAGTAAAAGGATAGCGGTTATCGGCCCCGTATACCCCTTTAAGGGCGGGATATCCCACTATACGGGACTGCTGGTCAGGAGCTTAAAGGAAAGGGCTTCGGTCAGAACCGTTTCGTATAAAATGCAGTACCCGAAGATCCTTTTTAAGAAGGAGCAGCGGGACTATTCCAATGACCGCTTTAAGATAGAGGATGCGGTTTTTCTTCTCAACACCGCAAACCCCTTCAACATAATAAGGACAGCGCTGATCATCAATAAAGAAAAGCCGGATCTCACTATCATCCAGTGGTGGCATCCCTATTTTGCCCCCTGTTACCGGATTCTGTCTTCATTCCTGAAAAGCCCGGTCCTTTTTATCTGTCATAATGTGTTTCCCCATGAGCGCTTTATAATGGACAGATTCCTTACAAAGCTGACTCTTAAGAAGGGGGATTTTTTTATTCTCCATTCGGAAAAGGAGGTTTCGGAGCTGCAGTCCATATTAGATGCTCCGAAGTACAGGGTAAATATGCACCCCACCTATTCCGCATTTAAGACCGGAGAGCTGGGGGAAAAGAAGGATACGAAGAAGCACCTGCTGTTCTTCGGCCTGGTGCGCCCGTATAAGGGCCTGAAGCTTCTGTTAAAGGCTCTTATGGAGCTGCCGGATGTGTATCTGACCGTTGCCGGGGATTTCGGGGGAACAAAGGGAGAATACGAAGAACTGCTCCGCAGCCCAGAGCTGATGAACAGGGTAAACGTAATAGACAGCTACATTCCCGACAATGACATTCAGGGATACTTTGAGAACTGTGACGCGGTGGTGCTTCCCTATATTGATGCTACCCAGAGTGGTATAGCCCAGATGGCCTTCGGCTTTGAAAAGCCGGTGATCGCCACAAAAGTGGGCGGACTGCCGGAGGTGGTGACGGACGGCGTTACCGGGATCCTTACGGAGGCGGGAAGCGAGGATGCTCTGAAAGAAGGAATCGAGAGATTCTATAAGCTGAAGGAAGAGGGCACCGATTTCAGGCAGAATATCAGGAGCGACGCAGAAAGGTTCAGCTGGGAGCATCTTTGTGAGACGGTTTTTGAGCTGACGGGACTTAAGGGCAATTCATAAAGGGCAGCAGTATTTAATGAAAAGCGCACTTATCATACTGAATTATAATGACGGGGAACGTACCCGGGATCTCCTAAATAAGATCAGGGGCTACGCCGATCCGGGTCATATCGTTATCGTGGACAATGCTTCCGATGACGGTTCCTTTGAAATGTTAAAAGCGGAAGCGGATGACAGGGTACACGTGATCAGAAAGGATGATAACGGAGGCTACGCCAGGGGAAATAATACCGGTGCTCTCTACGCCCTGAAAAACTTTGCCCCGGATATACTGCTGTTTGCGAATCCCGATGTGTTTTTTACCGGGGACACGGTTGACGCCATGGTGAAGGCGCTTAAGGACGATCCGGAGCTCGCCGGAGTGGCGCCCCTTGTCAGGAAAGGATATAATGTCTGGGATCTGCCGGGCTTTGCCGGGATCCTTGAAAGCCTCTTTCTCATCATCTTTAATCTGGATAAGAGGCGGATACGCCTGAAGCTTGAAAAGTCCGGAACAGCTGTGGCTGAAGCGGGAGTGATAGAGGGATCCTTCTTTGCGGTTGACGCCCGGAAATTCAGGGAGATACAGGGATTTGACGAGAGAACCTTCCTCTACTGCGAGGAGAATATACTGGCGAGACGCTTTAAGAACTGCGGCTATAAAATGGCTGTGCTTACGGATCACCGCTATGACCACCTCCATTCCGCCAGCATTAAAAAAATTTACAGATCGAGTAAAGCCGCGGCTTTCCATAATTTCAGGGACAGCTTCGGAGTATATAATAAGTATTACCTGAAAACAAACCCGGTACAGGATGTGATATTTGATATCTGCTGGTATCTCGGGTACATTGAAAGGGTCATTTACGATCTGATAAAGAGGTAATAAAGGGATCAGGAATGAAATTCGTAACCCTGTTTTTAAGAATGAAAAACGTGCATCTCCTTAAGGATGTGGGGATGATACCATATATGCTCTATCGTGACTACGGTGCCGACAGCACGATGGTCTGCATGAAGAATGAGGCAGAGTACTCCTATCTTAACCGGGAGGTAAAGGGGTTAAAGATCAGGTTCCTTCCCCGGCACAGGCTTTCTCCCGTTATCTCCGGCATGAAATATGTATGGGATAACGCCCGGGACATAGACGTACTGAACGTGTATCACCTGAACCTGTCCTCATTCCTCTTTCTCCTGATCTACAGGCTCAGGAAGAAAAAGGGTGCCAAGGGGTATCTGAAGCTCGATATGGATCTGAAGGGCTATAAACGGCTCTTTATGCTGAATCCCGTCGGTTTCATCAAGCGCCGCACAATGGATCTTGCGGACATAATTTCAGTCGAGACCACCGTGCTTTCTGAGAAGCTGAAGAAAAAATACGGCGATAAGGTGATCTATATTCCCAACGGTTTCTATGCGGAGGGCGATGAGAGCGAGAGGAATTTCAGGAAAGAGGACATCGTACTCACGGTGGGAAATCTCGGCACATACGCCAAGGCTACGGACGTGCTGTTGAAGGCCTTTGCGGGTGCAGCGGGGGATAATGAGTGGAAACTCATCCTGGCGGGACCTGTGGAAAACAGCTTTAAGCCCTTTATCAATGATTTCCTGAAAAAGCATGATTATCTGAAGGACAGGATCATATTTACCGGAGAGATAAGGGACAAGGCAAAGCTCAGTGAGTACTACCGCAGGGCGAAGATATTCGTGCTGCCTTCCCGCAGCGAGAGCTTTGGAATAGTGCTCCTGGAAGCGGCTTCTAATGGTGATTTCCTCGTGACCACCACGGGTGTTCCTGCCGGACGTGATATCTATAATGACGGGAAGTTCGGTTTTATCGTGCCTCCCGATGATGTGACCATGCTCTCGGACGCATTTCTGCGTCTCATGAATTCCAGTGCTGACTGGGACAGCAGAGCTGCGGAGATCGCGGACTACGCCTGGTACGATTTCAGATGGGAGCCGATCGTGGCAAAGCTTTATGAGGTGCTTAAGGATTGATAAGCGTTATCACTGTCTGTTATAACGAAGAAGATCATATAGAAGAGACCATCCGTTCCGTATACGATCAGACCTTTACGGATATGGAATATATCGTAAAAGACGGAGGTTCCGATGACGGTACGGTGAAGCTGGTGATGGACTGGGAACGTCGTTTCAGGGAGAAAGGCATTCCCTTTACAGTGATAACCGGCCGTGACGATGGCATCTATGACGCCATGAATCAGGCGGCGCGGATCGCAAAGGGCGAATTTGTGAATTACATGAACGGCGGAGATGTTTTCCTGACCCCGGACGTGATGGAGCGGATCTTTAGCGGCAGGGACTTAAGCGGCACGGATCTCCTGTATGGGGATACGGTGGAAGAGGAATTCGGAGAGCTTCACTACTTCAGGAAGTGTCCGGAGCTCATAGAGGAGCGGATGCCCTTTTCCCACCAGAGTGTTTTCGTCCGCCGGGAGCTGCTGGAGAAATATCCCTTCAGGATGGAATACAGCATTGCAGCGGACTATGACTTTCTGCTGACCCTTCATGAAAACGGATATGTGTTTAAGGACAGCGGTGTTGCTGTTGCCAAGGTAAGCAAAGACGGCACTTCGTCCCTAAACTTAAAGGACACCTATATAGAGAGCCTGAGGCTTAGAAAAGAGCATTCCCTTCCCGTACCGGAGGGGGCAGCGCTGAAGAAAAAGCTTATCTGGCTGCAGATGAAACAGTTCGGCATGGATCACTTCCCTAAGGGTCTGAAATACATGATCAGAAAGGTTCAGCGGAAGATCAGGGGACAGAAAAGATATGATAATGAGACAGCTTGAATCCATAGCACGGGGATTTTACAGAACCTTTATCTATCCCTTTAAGCGCTTTCTCCTCGGATGCAGTACGAAGAGCATATTCCTGGAGGGTTCGTATATCTCAAAGGATTCCCTTATCGAGGGGCACAATTACCTGGGGAAGAATACGGAGCTTCACGGATGCCGCCTGGGCTATGGTTCCTATATCAATAATAACGGCGATTTTTCCCATGCGGACATCGGCTATTTCACCTCCATCGGAACCAATGTGAAAACGGCGGTCGGCGGACATCCCTTAAACGGGTACTGCGCCATGCATCCGGCCTTTACGGATCCTGCGCATACCTTCGGCTTCAGCTATGTGAAAGAAAAGCTGTATGAAGACGATACCCCGCGTATCTCCATAGGGAGCGATGTGTGGATAGGAAATAATGTCACGATACTTGACGGTGCGAAGATAGGAGACGGCGCGGTGGTGGGCGCCGGCGCAGTGGTAAAGGGAGAACTGCCGCCCTACAGCATAAACGCCGGGGTTCCGGCACGGACCATCAGATACAGATTTTCCGAGGAAGAGATAAAGGAACTTCTGAAATTAAAGTGGTGGGAAAAGGATGAGAAATGGATACATTCCCACATAGAGGATTTTAGGAATGCAGGAAGCCTCACAGGAAAATAACAGCATAAAACCCGCGATAGTGGTAGTGGCCTACGACCGTGCGAGGGCGCTGGAGAGGCTCCTTGGCAGTATCGGGGATGCGGATTACAGTGGACTTTCCGATGTGACCCTCATCATCAGCCTGGATAAAAGCGGAAATACAGAGGTGGAAAATGCCGTGGATTCTTTTGCCTGGAAATACGGGGAAAAGAAGGTGATAAAGCGGAGTGAAAGGATGGGATTAAAAAAGCATATCCTGTCCTGCGGGGATCTCTGCCGGGAATATGGCAGCATTATAATGCTGGAAGACGACCTCTTTGTATCTCCCCTGTTTTACCATTACACCTGCGCAGCTCTCGAAAAGGTCGGGAATGAGGACCGGGTAGCGGGGGTTTCGCTGTACAGCCACAGATTTAATGTGTTTGCAAGGCTTCCCTTTGATGCCGTGGACGACGGATACGATAATTTCTATTTCCGCTTTCCCTGCAGCTGGGGACAGGCGTGGACGCTGAATGAATGGGTATCCTTCAGGGAGTGGCTTGACGCCCATGACGGCGAAGACCTGAAGGGAAACGGCATGCCGGAGCCCGCCGCGGAATGGGGCAGCTCATCATGGCTGAAATACGCCCTTAAGTATGTGATAGAAGAGGATAAGACCTGGTTTTACCCCCGGATCTCCTACACCACAAACTTTTTTGACGAGGGAGAGCATTCGAAGGAAGCGGTTACGGATCTGCAGGTGCCGCTAAGCCTCGGAAGGAAAAGGGATTTTTGTTTTTCCCTTCCGGATCAGTCGGGTGCCAGATACGATCCCTATTTTGAAAATGAAGGTCTGCCCTTTCAGGCTGACATATACGGTCTGAAAAGACGGGACAACGCTCTTAAGGAGGGACCATTTTATTCATCGGAGATACTGCCCTTCGGGATAAGGGAGAGCTTCGGCCTGTCCTTACGTCCCGCAGACAGCAATATCCTTTTCCGTATTCCCGGAGAGGGGATAAGCCTTTATGACCCGGCAGTAAAAAGAAATGTCAGGCAGAAGGGAAGTGCCAGGCTTGAAAAGTACTTCTATCCCGGCATGAACAGAAAAAAGATAATGAAACTTATCGGAGACAGATTCCTTGAAAGATATACTAAATAAACTTAACTATATTTTTAACGCCTCACAGAAGCGTCTGATGGCGGTGCTGATGGTGTGCATCTTTTTCGGCGCATGCATGGAGCTTCTCGGGGTGTCTCTTATCATGCCCCTTATCCAGCTTATCTCCACTCCGGCGGTGGTGGAAAAGGAAGGCTTTATGCGGGTAATATACACCGCTCTCGGGATGAAGAGTGTTCCGGATTTCTTCGTTTTTCTGGTGATAGTGATAATAATCCTTTATTTCGTTAAAAATGTCTATCTGTCGGCAATGTACTATTTCCAGTATTCCTTTATCTATAATAACCAGCTGAAGGTGGCGGGGAGGCTCATTGACTGCTATTTAAAGAAACCCTATACCTACCACCTGGATCACAACACCTCTGACATGATAAGGAATATCATGCTGGATACGGACCGGCTTTTTCAGCTGATCCTTTCATTTCTGAATGTGCTGAGTGAGATCCTTCTTTCCCTGCTGCTTGTGAGCTACCTTCTGCTGAGCGATCCCTTTATGTCCTGCACCGTGGCAGGGCTTCTCCTGGTATGCATGGCGTTATTCAGTTTTTTCACCAAGAAGAGGGTGCACGGATACGGAAAAACGAACCAGAAATATGACGGACGGATGCATCAGGCGATAAACCAGGCTCTCGGTGCGGTGAAGGATATCAAGATCCTGCACAGGGAGAAATATTTTGTTGAGGAATTCGTTTCCTGCGGCAGAAGGAAGATGACGGCACTTATCAATACCAATTTCTTCGGAACTCTCCCCCGTTTCATTATAGAGACAATAACGGTGACAGCGATCATGCTGGTGCTGATCTTCAGGCTGAAGACAGGAACGGATCTCAATACCCTGCTGCCTGTGCTGGCTTCCTTTGCGGTGGCTGCATTTAAGCTTCTGCCATCGGTAGGGAAGATCAGTAATTACATGAATAACATAACCTTCCTGAAGCCATCGATCGATCTTATCTACAGGGATCTGAAGGAAACAGAGGATATGGAGGGCGTGGTGATATCCGATCTGGATGACGCATCCCAGCATCAGGAAAATCCGGCAGCTATCCGTATTGATAATCTGACATACAGATACCCGAAAACAGAAAGGGATGTGCTTCAGGGCGTGAGCTTTGAGGTTCCCCTCGGGACCTCCATCGGTCTCATCGGAGAGAGCGGTGCTGGCAAGTCAACTCTGGCGGATGTCATACTGGGCATATTGTTCCCGAAGGAAGGAAGGGTGCTGTACGGCAGCATGAATGTCCATGAGTATCCATACAAGTGGGCTGAAAAGCTGGCCTACATCCCCCAGGCCATCTTCCTTGCGGATGAGAGCATCAGGAAAAACGTGGCTTTCGGAATAGAGGATGAAAAGATTGATGAGGAAAAGGTCTGGGCTGCGCTGGATGAAGCCCAGCTCTCCGACTTTGTGAGAAGCCTTCCCGAAGGGCTGGATACGGTGGTGGGAGAAAGAGGAGTCAGGCTGTCCGGAGGACAGAGACAGAGGATCGGCATAGCGCGGGCTCTGTACGGCGATCCGGAGATACTGGTGCTGGATGAAGCTACCAGCGCCCTCGATTCGGAAACAGAGGCTGCGGTAATGGAGGCTATCGACAGACAGCACGGGAAAAAGACGCTTATGATAATTGCCCACCGGCTTACCACGATAAGGAACTGCGATTATATTTACAGGGTTGAAAAAGGCAGGGTTTATCTGGTGGATAAAAAGGAGCTTTTTTCATCTTGAAACTATCGGTCATATTAATAACCTATAATCATGAGCCTTACCTCAGGGAGTGCCTGGACGGGATCTTTATGCAGGAGACAGACTTCCCCTTTGAGATAGTAGTGGGAGAGGACTGCAGCACGGACAATACCCGGGAGATCCTGCGGGAGTACGACAGGAAGTATCCCGGAAGGATGAAGCTGCTCTTCAGGGAAAAGAACCTGGGACGGGTAACCCTCAATGTATATCAGACGATAATGGAGGCTGAGGGCGAATACCTGGCCTTTATCGAGGGTGACGATTTCTGGACGGATCCCCGGAAGCTCCAGAAGCAGGCGGATTTTCTGGATGCGAATCCGGAATATATGGGCACCACCTGTTCCTTCCGTCTGATAGGAGAGAAAAGCGAACCCATAGAGAATGAGAGGCAGAGCACCCTTTACGGCTGGAGCGGCGACTACACCTTTGAAAACTGGCAGGATGCAGGCCCCTGGCCCGGACAGACCGCGGGAAACGTATGCAGGAATTTCTTCCATAACGGGAAGCTGGACTATACGATACTTTACCGTGCCCATGATTTTATAGATGACGGGGTGATCTTCACCTTCATTCTCCTTCAGGGAAAGATCTTCAGATTCGATGATATAATGGTGGCTCACCGCTACGTGGAAAAGGAAGGCGGAGAAAGCTGGAACTCCCGAAAGCTTAAGCGCAATTACCTGATCGAGGAATGTGACCTCAAGAGGAAGATGATGGAATGGGTTGAGGAAAATGCCGGGCTTTCAAAGAAGGCGCTTAAAAGAGCAGACAGGGAGTTTAAGACCGCTCTTTCGGTTTTTGTAAAGCACCCTTCCCCGGATACGGCAAAGATGTTCTTTCCCTGTCTGAAATACTGGCTCCATGTGAAGTTCGGGAAGGTGAGGATGAGGTAGATGTATATACAGCGTTTTACCAGCGGTCTTGGAAACCAGATGTTCCAGTACGCTTTCCATCTCTATCTGAAGGATAAGTACCCGGAGGAAAGGATCCTGGCGGACATTTCCTGGTACAGCTGGAATGAGGCCCATCAGGGCTTTGAACTGGAGAGACTGTTTAAGAGGGATGATAACCCGGATTTTGTCTTTGAGAAGGCATCGGTATTTGAGACCTTCTGCTGCTCGGGAGCAGTGCCCCAGACGGGAAAGCTCCCCTATATTTTTAACAGGCTGACAAGGCTCTGTGCGGGAAAGCACTTCGAAAAGATTCGTTACAGCGAGACCGGCAGGGAGAAGGAAAATACCCTGAAGGAAAAGATAGATAACCTTCCGAAGGGACGGAATATCTACATTACCGGTTATTTTTTAGATGAAGCATATTACAAGGACAATCTTGAAAGGATAAGGAGAGCTCTTTCCTTCTCCGAAAAACCGGAGGACATAGGAGAAGAGAATGCGGCTCTTTTAAGGGAAATAAAGGACGGCAATTCGGTCTGCATCCATGTGAGACGAGGAGATTATCTGAATAAGGGCTATACCGAGGCCTTTGTGAATCTCGGTATGGATTATTACAAAAAGGCGGTGGAAACTGCCCTTCAGAGATTATCCGATGTCAGATACTATATTTTTTCCGATGACAAGGAATTTATCAACAGCGCCTTTGACTGGCTTCCGGAAAAGACCCCGGTGACGTATAATACCGGGGACAGGAGCTATATTGATATGCTCCTCATGAGCAGGAGCAAATGCCTGATAAGTGCAAATTCCACTTTTTCAGAGTGGGCCGGACTGTTGAATACCGGGCCGGATTCCTTTATTATCTATCCGAGGGAGTATCTAAAGGAAAAGGACAGTGACATTCATACCCTGCCCGGGTGGGTCAGGATATGACAAAAGAAAAGGAGAAAAAAATGGAAAAAACCGTACCCTACAAGATCTATCTGGAAGAAAATGAGATGCCGGCATCCTGGTATAATCTCAGGGCTGATATGAAAAACAAGCCGGCACCCCTTCTCAATCCGGGAACCGGAAAGCCACTGACAGCCGAAGAACTCTCTCCCATTTTCTGCGAGGAACTGGTAAAGCAGGAGCTGGATGAAACATCTCCCTTTATCGAGATCCCCGAGGAAATTCGTAATTTCTATAAGATGTACCGTCCCTCTCCTCTGGTAAGGGCATACTGCCTGGAGGAGAAGCTGCAGACACCTGCAAAGATCTACTATAAATTCGAGGGAAATAATACCAGCGGCAGCCACAAGCTGAATTCGGCCATTGCCCAGGCTTATTATGCTAAAAAGCAGGGCTTAAAGGGCGTGACCACCGAGACCGGAGCCGGACAGTGGGGAACTGCTCTGTCCATGGCCTGCTCGTATTTCGAGCTTGACTGCAAGGTTTACATGGTAAAGGTTTCATACGAGCAGAAGCCCTTCAGAAGAGAGGTAATGCGTACCTACGGTGCTTCCGTGGTTCCTTCACCTTCAGAAACAACAGAGGTTGGAAAGAAGATCCTTGCTGAGCACCCCGGCACAACCGGAAGTCTCGGCTGCGCGATCTCTGAAGCGGTTGAGGTTGCCACAAAGAATCCGGGATACCGCTATGTGCTCGGAAGCGTGCTGAACCAGGTGCTGCTCCATCAGTCCGTTATCGGTCTGGAGACCAAGGCAGCTCTTGATAAATACGGTATCAAGCCCGACATCATCATAGGCTGTGCCGGCGGCGGTTCAAACCTCGGCGGACTTATAGCTCCTTTCATGGGAGAAAAGCTTCGCGGTGAGGCGGATTACCGTATTATAGCTGTTGAGCCCGCATCCTGCCCGAGCTTCACCAGGGGAACATTCGCTTATGACTTCTGCGATACCGGAATGATCTGCCCTCTGGCAAAGATGTACACCCTCGGCAGCAGCTTCATCCCTTCCGCAAACCATGCAGGAGGCTTACGTTTCCACGGCATGAGCACAACCCTTTCACAGCTGTTCCATGACGGATATATGGAGGCTGTAAGCGTTGAGCAGACGGATGTATTTGAAGCCGCTGAGAAGTTTGCAAGGATAGAGGGAATACTTCCCGCTCCCGAAAGCTCACACGCCATCAGGGCTGCAATAAATGAGGCCATGAAGTGCAAGGAGACCGGTGAGGAGAAGACGATAGTATTCGGACTTACAGGAACGGGTTACTTTGATCTCGTGGCTTATCAAAAGTATAATGATGGCGAGATGTCCGATATTATCCCCACTGATGAAGACATCGCAGCTTCCATAGCAAAACTCCCGAAGGTGGAGTAAGGAAATCACATGGCTGACAGAAAATACGGAAAACCGCTCGGTAATATCCTGGCGATAAAAAGTGATTTTTTCGAGCATAATGATGAGATGCTGAAAATGTCCGCCCGTCAGGCGGATGCCCTTATAGCGCAGAAAAAAAGGGAGAAGTGCAAAATATGCCATACTCCCATAGAAGGTGAGCCGTTATATAAGAGCCAGAGGATGGAATACTTCCTATGTCCGGTATGCGGCCACCTGAACAGCGCTAATGAGGATACCGATGATTTCGCGAACAGGGTATATTTAGAGGACACCTACGAGAATAATTATTCCGAGGGAGACCGGGAGAAATACATAAACCGCCTGGAAACCATTTATATACCGAAGGCGGAATTCCTGCTGGAAGCCTTAAAGGAGGACGGACTCAGCAAGGAGGATATCAGGCTCCTGGATGACGGCGCCGGCAGCGGCTACTTTGTGGGCGCCATGAGAAAGCTCGGAGTGGATGCTGTGGGGATAGAGATCTCCGGAGCCCAGGTGGAATTCGCCAACAAAATGAACGGGGAAGAGGTTCTTTCCCGGGCGGACAGCCGGGACATTATAGGAATAATAAGCGAGACAAAGTCCAATGTGGTTTCCTTTATAGGCGTGATGGAGCATATCACAAATCTGGACGAGGTACTGGAAGCGGTAAAGGGCAATGAAAATATCAGGTACATCTATCTTTCGGTACCCATGTTTTCCATGAGCTGTGTATTCGAAGCATCACACCAGAAGTGCTACAACAGGCATGCAGGCGGAACCCATACCCATCTTTTCTCCGATTCCTCCCTTGAATATATGGCGGAGCGGATAGGATTCAAGGAGCTGAAGAGCTGGAAATTCGGTTCCGACATGATGGATCTCTATCGCATGCTCTGTGTGAGTCTGGAACAGAACGGAAACGGGGCACTGAAGGATTACTTCGCTCCGAAATTCGTGAAAATGATAGATGAGCTTCAGTTAACGGTAGATAAAAATGAATTTGCATCTGAAATCCATCTTATCCTCAAAAGGAAATGATGAGGCGGGCAGGGGCTTTACGGTTTCGGTTATCCTTATAACCCTGATAATTGCCTGCCTGCCGCTTTTCACGGTTAACTGCATACAGGGGCATGATATTGATTATCATCTGCTCCGGATAGAGGCGTTGAAGACCGGGATCGTTAACGGTCTTCCGTTTTTGCGTGTAAACATGCTTTTCTTCGGGGGAGAGGGATACGCGAGTTCCCTATTCTATCCCGATTTTCTTCTCTACATCCCGGCGCTTTTACGTGCTGCGGGCGTGGGAATCAATCTTTCTTACCATATTTTTGTGGCTTTCTGCATCATTGCTGCCTTTGCTGCCATGTATTTCTCGGCGGCCTGCATTTCAGGAAACAGATATACGGCGCTGATCGCGGCTGTGGCTTATACCCTTTGCCAGTATCATATAGACGATATATATACCAGGGCAGCGGTAGGAGAATTCACTGCGTGCATCTTCCTGCCTCTGGTGGCGGCGGGACTTTACGATCTTGCGGAAAAGGACTTTGGGAAGCCCTGGCTGCTGGGCGGGGGCCTGGCAGGAGTGCTGCTCTGTCATACCCTCAGCACGGTCTTCTGCCTGCTGTTATGCATCGTTTTCGTTATCGTAAATTACAGGGTGTTTTTGGAAAAACCCGTAAAGCTCTTAAAGCTTGTCGTTACCGCTCTTTTTACACTGGCGCTTACTGCCTTTTACTGGCTGCCGGTCATGGAACAGATGATGTCAGCGGAATTCAGCTACAAGGAAGCCAAGTTTGATGTTAATTACGAGAAGCTTCTTCTTAAGGATATATTTGCAAACGAAGCCGGAAGGATGGGGATCGCTTTATTCCTCCTGATACTGACGGCACTGCTTATCAAACACAGCGCGGACAGGCTGGTTTTCTTTGCGGATTTCCTTGCTGTTACAGGACTGTTATTTGCCCTTTGTACCACGGGCTTTTTCCCCTGGAAGAGGCTGGAGAAATATGTCCTTAGCGTCCAGTTCCCCTGGAGGCTCTTTATAATGACGGCTCTTCTTCTGTCGATCGCCGCGGGGATATATATAGAAAGAGCGGCGGGAGACCACATTAAGGCCGCGGTAATTGCGGTGCTGGCGCTTATGATACTGTCTGCGGTCAGCAATATCAACCGGACGGAGGAGGGATACTATTCCTATTCGGACGATTATTATGATGTGGTCGAATACACGAAGAGCGTTATCGGCGGAGAGTGGCTTCCGGCGGCGGTAGAGAGCAGGGGGAAGCTTGGTAAATATAATGACCTGGCCTTTGATGACAGCGGGGAGAAGATCGCCGTGACCAGGCAGGGGAATTCACTGTATGTAAAGGACGTGAATTCGGAATATGTGGATGTGCCCTTTGTTTACTACCTTGGCTATGCGGCAGAGGATGAAAACGGAAATCCGTGCAGGACTGACGGAAGCGGAGAAAACGGCAGGGTAAGGGTATATACCGGAGGCGCCGGAAATCTGCATGTTTACTACAAGGGAACCCTGCTGCAGAGAACGGCAGACATCATTTCGATAGCTGCGCTTATCCTACTTATCCTTCTGTTTATCAGAAAGAAGAAGCAGATCCCGGCAGAAAATCAGCAGCGCTGAGGTTTTCGGGTACACAAAAAGGCATAAAAAACAGCTCCCGCATTCGGGAGCTGCTTTCATTTGGTGATATTATTCAGCCTTGATAGCGCCTGTAGGGCAGGCACCTTCACATGCACCACAGTCAATGCAGGTTCCTGCATCAACAACATACTTGCCGTCACCCTCGCTGATAGCGCCAACAGGACAGGTTCCTGCACATGCTCCGCAGCTTACACAGGTATCATCAATTACGTGTGTCATTCTTCATTTCCTCCTACAATTATATCGATCTTATAAGATCTTCTTACATCAAAACACAGATGTGCTTGTTTCAGACTGTATTTTAATATATAGATGTCAGTTTTGCAATTAAATCTTTCTTAGACAGGTCTAACTATTATGCGGTTTTGACGCAGTTCAGACTTGATAAAGAAATAGAGGGGTGATATTATCATTTGAATTAAGTATTCAGGGGGAAAACTGATGAAAATAGGAAATTACAGGAAACATTTAATAGACTCTTATAAGGAAAACCATAAGACCTTCATTTTTTATACGATACTGAGGATCATGGTTATTCTGACCCTTATAAGGTGCATTATCACCGGAAACTATCAGAGCGCCATGCTCTGCGTTCTGTCGCTGATGCTTTTCTTCCTGCCGGCGCTGATCCAGGACAAGATGAAGCTCACGATACCGCCGGTATTCCAGGTGATAATATTCAGCTTTATTTTCGCGGCGGAGATATTAGGTGAAGTAAACCACTACTATGTGAGGATACACGGATGGGACACCATGCTGCATACGCTGAACGGATTCCTCTGCGCTGCCATAGGCTTTTCTCTTGTATATCTCCTGAACCGCGGTAGTGAGAATGTGAATCTCTCACCCTTCTATCTGACGCTGGTGGCGTTCTGCTTTTCAATGACAGTGGGAGTGGTGTGGGAATTCTTTGAATTCACGATGGATCAGTTTTTCTTCGTCGATATGCAGAAGGATTTTATCGTGCAGGAATTCGGATCTGTTACGCTGGATCCCGCCAATATGGGCACTCCTATTGATGTTAAGGGCATCACGGAAACCATCATTCATACGTCATCCGGTGAAACCTATACGGTAAACGGAGGATATCTCGATATCGGTATCCTGGATACGATGAAGGATCTTCTCGTAAATCTCGTTGGGGCAGTCGTATTCTCATTTATTGGCTATTCTACCCTTAAGTTTTCAAAGTCATCCAAAATTGCGGATAACCTTATCATAAAGCCCAATAAGGACTGATATTTTCCGGGAGTTTAAGCGGGTTCCGTTATGAAAAAGGATACGTTTATTTTCAAAATACTGATATATCTGACGGTCATGGTGCTTACCGCCACGGCTCCCGTATGCGCTTTTGCCGAAGAGCATGAGATAGCGGTTGATCCCACGGGAAGCACCGAGGGCTATTCTGCCATTCTCTATGACAACACCGACGGGCTCCCGACTTCGGAGTCCAATACCATTGCGGAAACTGAAGAAGGCTTTATCTGGATCGGAAGCTACAGCGGTCTCATAAGATATGACGGCGCCAACTTTGAACGTATTGATTCCGTGTCGACCGGTATAGCCAACGTTATAAGCCTGTATGTGGATGATCAGAACCGGCTCTGGGTAGGCACCAATGACAGCGGTCTCGTGATGAAGGACGGGGGCAGATACATCTCCTTCAATAAAGAAGATGGCCTGAATGCTCCCATGGTGCGTAGTATCGCAGGAGATCCCAGGGGAAATATCTATGTGGGTACAGCCCACGGCGTAAATATTGTGGACGAGGAAATGAATCTTACCGGGATAGATGATCCCCGGATTTATGACCAGTATATTCGTAACATGAAGACCGGGAGCGACGGTACGGTTTACGGCCTGACCTGGGACGGGGATGTATTTACCTTAAAGGACAAGAAACTTACCGGATATTACTCCACCAAGAAGATGGGAGTGGAGAATGTTATCTCCATTAATCCCGATCCCGACGAACCCGGCTATGTATATCTCGGCACGGAGAAATCCGAGATAGTACACGGGAACCTGGCCGACGGTTTTGCCAAAAAGGAACGGATAGACGTTTCGCCTCTTGGCTATGTGAATTCCATAAATGAGATCGGGGGCGATTTCTGGGTGTGCGCTGATAACGGTATCGGAAAAGCGCATAACGGCAGGTTCGTAACCCTTGATAATATTCCTCTTACGAATTCCATAGAGCACATGCTGGTGGATTACGAGGGAAATATGTGGTTCACATCCTCCAGGCAGGGAGTGATGAAAATAGTTCCCAACAGGTTTTCCGATGTTTTTGAGCGCTATAACTTAGAGAGCAGGGTTGTGAACAGCACCTGTGAACAGGGTAACAGGCTCTATATCGCAACGGACACAGGCCTAGCTGTCTTAGAGGACAACAGGGTTCTGGAGAGTGTTCCGATAAAGTCCGCCCGCACAGCATCCGGAAAGGATCTGGGAGCATCGGATCTCTTTGATATTCTGGGTGAATGCAGGATACGTTCGGTAATAGAAGATAAAAACAATGATCTCTGGTTTTCCACATACAGCGATAACTGTCTGGTAAGGCTTCATGACGGTGATGTCACCTGCTTTAGAATGGATGACGGAATGCCTTCGGACCGGGTCAGGGCCTGCTATGAAACGGATGAGGGACTGATCCTTGCATCCTGCTCTGCGGGAGGCGTGGCTGTCATAGAGGGTGACAGGGTAAAGGATGTTTATATGAACGGTGAAACCATCGGCACCTCCGACGTCCTTACCATCTGCCAGGATTTCGACGGAAATACCGTGCTGGGTACGGACGGCGACGGGATATACATCATGAACGGCAGCAATGTCATGAATATCAATACGGATTCGGGTTTGAATTCGGGCGTGGTCATGAGGATAAAGAGGAGTACCACAAGGAAGGTTCTCTGGATCGTAACCAGCAATTCCCTGGCGTTTATGGACGAGGATCATAAGGTCACCACGATAAAGAATTTCCCCTATTCCAATAACTTCGACATCTTCGAGAACAGCAAGGGTGAAATGTGGATCCTAAGCAGCAACGGCGTATATGTGATATCGGTGGATGCAGTGCTGAGAAACGGTGAACTGTCACCGGTTTACTACGGAAGGGAAAACGGCCTTCCCTGTATCGCCACTGCAAATTCCTACAGCGAGCTTACCGAAGACGGGGATCTCTATATTTCCGGAACCACGAAGGTGGCCAAGGTTAATATTGAAAAGGTCTTTGAAAACGTGAGCAACGTGAAAATGGCAGTTCCCTTCGTGGAAGAGGACGGTAAGACATACTATCCCGATGAAAACGGGGTGATCAAGCTGCCTTCCGGCGGAAAGAAGCTCACGGTCCACGCCTTTGTCTATACCTATTCGATGATGAATCCTCTGGTGACCTATTATCTGGACGGATTTGACGAAAACGCGGTTACGGTAGAGAGAAAGAATCTGGTTCCCATAGATTATACAAACTTAAACGGCGGCAATTACCGATTTGTAATGAAGGTAAAGGATCCTCTGGGAAACAGCGAGAGCGAGCTCTTCGTGAATATCGTGAAGGAAAAAGCGGTGTATGAGACCGTGTGGTTCAGGCTGCTGGTTGCTTTGCTCGTAATCCTCATTATCTCCGCATTTGTACGGCTGTATATCAAAGATAAGACTAAAAAGCTGGAAAAGAAACAGGAAGAGAACAGGCTCTTTATCCGGGAGATGACCGAAGCCTTCGCAAAGACCATAGATATGAAGGACAAGTATACAAACGGCCATTCCAGAAGAGTGGCGGAATATACGGCGATGCTGGCCCGGGAGCTCGGCTGTGATGAAGAGGAGATTGAAAAGTATTACAATATCGCCCTCCTCCATGACATAGGAAAGATCGGAGTGCCGCCGGAGGTGCTGAATAAACCGGGACAGCTTACGGATGAAGAGTTCCAGATCATCAAGTCCCATTCTGCTCTGGGCTATAACGTCCTTAAGGACATAGAGGTAATGCCGGATCTCGCCATAGGCGCGGGTTCACATCACGAGAGACCCGACGGAAAAGGCTATCCAAAGGGGCTTTCCGGGGATGAAATCCCGAGAGTTGCACAGATAATCGCGGTTGCCGATACTTTCGACGCCATGTATTCCGATCGTCCGTACAGAAAGCGCATGAATTTTGAAAAGGCGGTTTCCATTATAAAGGATGCAGCCGGAACCCAGCTGGAAAAGGATGTGGTGGAAGCATTCCTGCGGCTTGTGGATCAGGGCAAGATGAGGGCTCCCGATGATGATGGGGGAGGAACGACCGAGGATATCGATAACATCCACAAGAATTACAAAAAAACAGAGGCTTAAACTTCGTACCCCGGGGGACAGAAAGTTCCCGGGGTACTGTTAAATACGGGCTTTGACGGCAGTTCACAAAATTTTCACAAAATTTGTTAGCACTCGCTATTGACGAGTGCTAACAAAGGTGGTATAACATAATCGTAAACAAAAGATGCCCCGATAAAAAGGGCAGAACAAGACTCAAAATATATGAGCCGTAAAAAAAGGAGGCTTTATTATGTTATTACCCAGCATTTTTAATGAAAACTTTGCAGACGACATTTTCAACGATTTCTTTGATGTTCCGGTTACCTTCAAGCAGGTATGGAATCCCGGACTTACTTCCGGAACCAGCATGATGCAGACCGATGTAAAGGAATCAGACAAGGACTTCGAACTGGACATCTCCCTTCCCGGATTTAAGAAGGAGGATATAAAGGCCGAGCTGAAGGAAGGCTATCTCACCATCAACGCAGAGCATGCGGAGAACAAGGAAGAGAAGGAAGAGGGCAAGTACATCCGTAAGGAGCGCTACACCGGACACTGCAGCAGGAGCTTCTATGTAGGCGAAGAGGTTACAGAGAATGATATCCGTGCCAAGTTCGAGAACGGTGTCCTGACCCTCAGCATTCCTAAAAAGGAGTCTGAAAAGAAGGTTGAAGAGAAGAAGCTCATCGCCATCGAGGGATGATAAAAACAACTGAATATCTGCCATGATCAGCGCCGCGGGTCCGGAAAGATCCGCGGCGTTTTCCTGTTTTCATAAGGGATTTTTAAGGGTTTTTAAAGTTTAAGATTATTTTAATTTCGTGGAATTTATGTCCTGTCTGTGGTACGATACGCAAAGAAAGCCGGTATAAATTTAAAACATGAAACGGTTTAAGGAGTGAAGCGATGATGATCAGATCAAAGATTATAAAGACACTGGCGGTGCTGGCAGCACTTATGCTTATGACAGCCGGATTTACCGGGTGCAGGATGAATCTTCCCGATACCTCGGGGATAGGTCCGGATGCACAGAAAAAAGAAGAAAGCACGGCAGAGGCAGCAGAAGAGAAAAGCACTGACGCCGCAGAAGAGGAAGCCGCATCTGCAGAAACCAAAGACGGCATTGATATGATGCTGGAAGGCGTTGCGGACGAAAATGATGATGTAACGGCCGGAACAGTAGAGGAAGGCTTATATTCCATGTCTGCACTGCTTAATGAAGAAACCTATTTTAACGTGGATGCAGTTGAGGCAGTTTTAAAGGATAAGAGTGCTTCCGGTGCATCAGATGCCAAGGATATGGCCGGAGATCTGAATAAGGCAAGGCTGGCGTACCTTACCGCTTATTATGAGGGAGACGAAGCTTCCGCAAAGGAAGATCTGGCGGAATACGAGAAGGGTACTCCTTCCAGTGCTGAAATGGATATCATCAGGTCTTTCTATCCTCAGATCGGAAAAGTCTTTGCCCAGTTTGATATTACAAACTACGACTTTACGTCTCCGCTTGATGCTGATGACACCTACATATCATATGACGTATTCTCATCTGCAAATGAGCCCTTCACAATGGAATTCTCCTTTGACGAGGGTACTTTAACGGATATAAATCTCTCCTATGACGGAGATCTTCAGTAAAGAAGCATAGACAGAAGGAGGAGAAGGTATGAAAAGCAAGGCGGTATCCCTGCTGCTTACAGGCGTGCTGATAGCAGGTCTGGCTGCGTGCGGAGGTGCCGGGGAAAAGGGTGGAAATGCCGCAGAGGCGACAGATTCACCGGCTGCCGGAAGCAAGGCAGAAGCTGTAAAGGGGGAAAACAAGGGAACAGTAACGGATAGTCCCGAGCAGGAGATTGTGGATACGGCCGGTACCACCATTACCGTTATGTGCAGCCAGGACTGGGTTGAAGACGCGGAACGGGAACTGGGTCTGAAATTTGAGGAAGAAACCGGAATACATGTGGACTATCAGATAGTACCGGCTGATCAGTATCAGGATCAGCTCCTTATGAGACTTAATAACGGTGAGGGTCCGGATATATGGGGCGCCCAATCGGGGTTTGCCCTTTCCACAACTTATAATGTGACCGAGAATGCGGTTGATCTTTCCAATGAAGACTGGGCGGATGCTTACAGTCCTTTTTCTGCGGAACAGACCGGTGTCGGGGGTGTGAACTACGGTATGACCTACTACGATACCACCACCGATTATTATATGGTTTATAATAAAAAGCTTTTCGAGGCAGCCGGAGCGACGGTTCCCACAACCTGGGACGAGTTCATTTCAGTCTGTGAGAAGCTTTCCGCCAGCGGCGTAACGCCGATCTATGAGCCTATAGTTGACGGCTGGCATGTACTGCTGCTCTGGACAGAGAATGCACAGGTCTATGACCATACCGATCCCAGAATGATAGACAGGCTGAATAAGAATGAGATAAGCTTTGAAGCCTGTGCAAATATGAAAAAAGCCCTTGACCAGATGAATGAGCTGGCGAAAAAGGGTTACTTCGGCGAAAACTACATGAGTGATGAATTTGCCGACGCAGAAGGTTATCTCGCCAGCGGAGAGTATGCGATGTGCATGCTGAAAACAGGGGCGATAAAGACCATAGTTAACAGCGATCTCAATACGAACGGTTACACGGAGGATGACTTTGGGCTTTTCATTCTGCCTATCGTGGATAACCAGTATCTGAATATCCATCCCACCGGACCTTCCCGTTTCATCTATTCAGGATCGAAGCATATTGATGAAGCCAAGCAGTATCTGTCATTTATTGCCCGGAAGGAAAGTGTCCAGTATATGATAGACAACTCGGATGAAGTGGAGAATCTTCCCCTTGAGGTCGGACAGACCCCCGAGTATTCCAAAACTACAAGAGAGTTCCTGGACGGCTTTGATGATGAGCATTCCGGCATGGTGCTTCAGGATGTGGTGCTCTACTTCAATGAACAGTGGATGGAGATCAATGCGGATATTTCAGCCATGTTTGAGGGAGACATGACAAGCTCGGAGGTTCTTAAGGGAATTGACGAGAGAAGAGCACAGCTCGCCCAGGCAGCCGGAGATCCGAACTGGAACTGATCATCCGGAGATAATAAAGCATAACGAAGAATATTTACAGCAAAAGAGACTGTTTAACGGCAGTCTCTTTTTTCTGCCCTGTCTGCTGCGGTTTATGATATAATACTTCCCATGGATGAAAAGTACGTACCCTTAAGAGAGATCCCCGGATACTTCGGTCTTCATGAAGGAGACAGTGTCTGGGTGTCGTCAGACGTGAAGACCCTTCTATACACATCCCTTGAACATGGGGATTCCGGCGATATGAATGATCTGATAGACGGGATCATTGATATCATAGGTCCCGAGGGGACTATCCTTATTCCCACCTTTAACTGGGATTTCTGCAAGGGAAAGACCTTTGACATAAGGAAGACTCCCTGCCGTACCGGGGTCATCGGAAAGGTTGCCCTGAAAAGAGAGGATTTTAAGAGGACAAAGCACCCTATATACAGCTTTGCCGTATGGGGACGGGATGCAGAGGAACTCTGCGCCCTCAACAATAAAAGCTCCTTCGGCGCCGATTCTCCTTTCACCTATTGCAGGGATCACAATACCAAAAATGTATTTATAGATGTAGAATGCCAGCATTCCTATACCTTCGTGCACTATGTGGAGGAGCAGGCGGGGATCAGCTACCGCTATCTGAAGGATTTTACCGCGGGGTATATCGACTATGACGGTGTGGAAAGCGAACGCACCTATTCCATGAATGTGCGTGACCTGGACAAGGATATATTTATAACCATATATCCCTTTGAAGAAGACTTTAAGAAGGCCGGGGCTTCCAGGAGATATGAGGTTGACGGCATTCCCATGAAGACCATAGAGATGGGAAAGACCTATGACATCATATATGATGATGTGGTAAACAACAGGAGCAGAAAGATCTGCTCCTATACGGGACAGGATGATTAAATCCATAATCAGAAAGGAAGAATACAGGGCGATATACCGTTTCCTTGACCGGGTTTCCCCCCTTCCGCATGACTGCGGCGGCCTCTGCAATGCAGTCTGCTGCGGTACAAAGGATGACCGGCAGTGGGATGAGAAGATGGGTATATATCTCCTGCCCGGGGAAGACAAGATCCACGATAAAAAGGATGACTGGCTTTCCTGGAGCGAGGAGTCCACGGAGGACTATGAGTTCCCGCCTTCCTGGAAGGGCAAGGTATTCTTTGTGAAGTGCAAGGATGCTCCCCGCTGTCCCAGGGAAAAACGGCCGATACAGTGCAGGACTTTTCCGCTTTCGCCCCATTTTTTGGATGAAGGGCATCTCACCCTTATCTGGAGCAGCGATAAGCTCCCCTACACCTGCCCTCTTATAGAGGAAGGATATAAACTGGAATACGACTTTGTAAAAGCTACCTACACCGTATGGAAGCATCTGACGCGGGATCCCCTGATCCTTGATCTTATAGAAACCGCCTCTCTTGAAAGGGAGAGGGATAATGCCCGGATAAAGCTGGTATATGATCCGCTGAGACCGGATCTGAATGAATATATAAAGGAGAAACACTGATTTGACGCGGGAAGAGATCTTTGAAAAGATAACCCTGATCTTCAGGGAGGAATTTGATGACGACACCCTTATCATAGTGGATGAAACGAATTCCGCAGATATAGAGGACTGGGACAGCCTGGCCCATGTGGAGCTTGTCATGACTATGGAACATGAATTCAATATGAAGTTCAATATAAAGGAAGTCGGCAAGCTGAAGAACGTGGGTGAGATGGTTGACCTCATCATAAGCAAGCTGTAATGAATACATACGATTACGAAGAACTAAATATCGGACATAAGGAGGAATTCCGGGTGGATATCACGGATGAGATGCTGGACAGCTTCCGTAATATCACCGGGGATCTGAATCCCTTCCACAGAGATGATGATTTCGCGCGTGCCCACGGCTTTCAGGGTCATGCGGCTTTTGGCATGCTCACGGCTTCATTCCTGTCCACCCTGGCAGGCATGTATCTGCCCGGGGAGAAGAGCATAATACAGAATACGGAGATCAAATTCATGAAGCCCGTATATCCCGGTGACAGTCTGACGATAAGCGGGGAAGTCGCTGAAAAGAACGACGCATACCGGGTGATCAGGATAAAGACCGCCATCAGAAAAGCGGATGGCGAAAAGGTATTAAGAGGTTCCATGCAGATAGGATTTCTGGAATAGAAAGGAGCAGTCATGGGAAATACGGCAGAAAGGCTTCAGGAGATAATTGACAAGGCGGAGCGCATCGTTTTCTTCGGCGGCGCAGGCGTATCCACGGAGAGCGGCATACCTGATTTCCGTTCGGTAGACGGACTGTATCATCAGAAGTATGACTATCCTCCGGAAGAGATACTGAGTCATACCTTCTTTATGAGAAAACCCGAGGAATTCTATAAGTTCTACAGGGATAAGATACTGATGACCGGATCGGACAGGAACCCGGCTCCGAACAAAGCCCATCTGAAGCTTGCAGAGCTTGAAAAGAAGGGGAAGCTCCTGGCAGTCGTAACCCAGAATATCGACGGCCTCCATCAGGCGGCGGGGAGCGAGACGGTTTACGAGCTTCACGGCAGTATCCTCAGGAATTACTGCATGTCCTGCCATGAATTCTATGATCTGGACTATATGAAGGCAAGCACCGATCCCGTGCCCCGGTGCGCAAAGTGCGGAGGCATCATCAAACCCGATGTGGTGCTCTACGAAGAGGGACTGGATCAGGAGACGATAAATAATGCAGTGGATGCGATTTCCAGAGCTGATGTGCTGATAATCGGCGGTACCAGCCTCGTGGTCTATCCTGCAGCGGGACTCATTGATTACTTCAGGGGAGACCATCTGGTGCTTATAAATAAAGGAGCTACCGCAAGGGACAGCCAGGCGGATCTCTGCATAGCGGACAGCATAGGAGAGGTTCTCGGCGCCGTGACAGTGTAAGCATTTCATTGACAATCGGCGGAAAAAATAGGAAAATAATACGGCGTGTGCGGAGACAGCGCCGAAAGGAGTTTTTGATAAATGGCAGTGTACAGTAAAGTTAACACAGACTTAAATTTTGTGGACAGGGAGAAGGAGGTTGTTAAGTTCTGGAATGAGAATCAGATCTTCCGGAAATCCATGGATTCCAGAAAGGAAGGAGAGACCTATACTTTCTATGACGGACCTCCCACGGCAAACGGGAAACCCCATATAGGCCACGTGCTGACACGTGTCATTAAGGATATGATACCCAGATACCACGCCATGAAGGGAGCTTTCGTTCCGAGAAAGGCGGGCTGGGATACCCATGGTCTTCCGGTGGAGCTGGAAGTGGAAAAGAAGCTCGGACTGGATGGCAAGGAGCAGATAGAGAAGTACGGACTGGAGCCCTTTATAAAGGAGTGTAAGGAGTCCGTATGGAAATATAAGGGGATGTGGGAAAAGTTTTCCGACCAGGTAGGATTCTGGGCGGATATGGAGCACCCCTATGTAACATATGAAGATGATTATATCGAATCCGAATGGTGGGCTCTGAGCGAGATCTGGAAAAGGGGTCTGCTCTATAAGGGCTTTAAGATCGTGCCCTACTGCCCGCGCTGCGGAACCCCTCTTTCCAGCCATGAGGTAGCCCAGGGCTACAAGGCCGTAAAGGAAAGATCCGCGATCGCCCGTTTCAAGGTAAAGGACAGGGATGAGTATATCCTTGCCTGGACTACCACCCCCTGGACTCTTCCCAGTAACGTGGGTCTCTGCGTAAATCCGGAAGAGACCTATGTAAAGGTTCATACCGCTGACGGATATACCTATATCCTAGCAAAGGCACTTTCAGAAAAGGTTCTGGGAGGAGAGGACGCTCCCACCGCACCCTATGAGGTGATCGATGAGTTCCTGGGTAAGGAGCTTGAGCATACTGAGTACGAGCCCCTCTTCAAATGCGCGGCAGACCTGGCCGATAAGCAGAAAAAGAAGGCGCACTTCGTAGTAGTTGACGACTATGTAACGATGGAAGACGGTACCGGCGTGGTTCACATCGCTCCCGCCTTCGGTGAAGATGACGCAAGGGTCGGCAGGAAGTATGATATGCCCCTTGTGCAGTTCGTTGACGACAAGGGAAATATGACGGAGGAGACTCCCTTTGCGGGACTCTTTGTAAAGGATGCGGATCCCGAGGTATTAAAGGATCTGGATTCCAGAGGACTTCTTTTCTCCGCGCCGAAATTTGAGCATGACTATCCCTTCTGCTGGCGCTGCGATACGCCGCTTATCTACTATGCAAGGGAATCATGGTTCATAGAGATGACGAAGGTCAGGGATGACCTCGTGGCAAATAATGAGAAGATAAACTGGATACCCGCGACCATAGGTTCCGGCAGATTCGGTGAATGGATAAAGAATATCCAGGACTGGGCGGTATCCAGAAACAGATACTGGGGTACTCCCCTTAATATCTGGGAGTGCAAGGACTGCGGACACAGGGAGTCCATAGGCTCCAGGGAAGAGCTCTACAGGCTTTCCGGAAATGAGAAGGCGCATACTGTTGAGCTCCACAGACCCTTTATAGACGAGATCACCTGCAAGTGCCCCGAGTGCGGAAAAGAGATGAAGAGGGTGCCGGAGGTTATTGACTGCTGGTTTGACAGCGGTGCCATGCCTTTCGCTCAGCATCATTATCCCTTTGAAAACGAGGATCTTTTCAAGGCCCAGTTCCCTGCTTCCTTTATTTCCGAAGCGGTGGACCAGACCCGTGGATGGTTCTATTCCCTGCACGCCATATCTACGCTGCTCTTTAATAAGCCCTGCTTTGAGAATGTCATAGTTCTTGGACTGGTGTTAGATGAGGACGGTAATAAGATGAGTAAATCCA
Organism: Lachnospiraceae bacterium; assembly: GCA_024683935.1. The sequence continues at coordinate 38,316 of JAIKXV010000025.1, forward strand.
AGGGCAACGCGGTTGATCCCTTTGAAGCCCTGGATACCTTCGGTGCCGACGCCATCAGGTGGTACTTCTATATCAACAGTGCGCCCTGGCTACCGAACCGTTTCCATGACAGGGCGGTTACCGAATGTCAGAGGAAGTTCATGGGAACCCTCTGGAATACCTATGCTTTCTATGTACTTTATGCAAATATAGATAACTTTGATGCGGCGGACCACAATCTTGATACGGACAGTCTCTCCGTTATGGACAGATGGATACTCTCCAGGCTCCAGTCCACGATAAAGGAGACCGATGACAATCTCGGCAACTACAGGATACCTGAAGCTGCCAAGTCCCTTCAGTCCTTTGTGGATGAGCTCAGCAACTGGTATGTGAGACGCTGCCGTAAGAGATACTGGGCAAAGGGCATGGAGCAGGATAAGATCAACGCTTACATGACCTTATTCACCTGCCTCAGGGATATCTGCAAGGCTGCAGCTCCGATGATCCCCTTCATGACTGAGGAGATCTACCTGAACCTTATCGCGGGAAGAGACAAGAACGCACCGGAGTCCATCCATCTCTGCGATTACCCCGTGCCGGATGAAAGCCTTATCGACAAGGAGCTGGAGAAGGATATGGAGGAGGTTCTTGATATCGTGGTTCTCGGCCGTGCTGCCAGGAACGAAAGCGGCATAAAGAACCGCCAGCCCATAGGACAGATGTACGTGAAGGCTCCGGAGATGTCGGAATTCTACAAGGAGATAATCGCGGACGAGCTCAATGTGAAGAAGGTAGACTTCTCCGAAGAATTGAGGAGCTTTACCACATACAGCTTCAAGCCCCAGTTAAAGACCGTGGGACCGAAGTACGGCAAGGTGCTGAACAAGATAAGGGAAGCTCTTACCGGTCTGGACGGAAACGAGGCCATGGATACCCTGAAGGCAGAGGGCGCTCTGAAATTCAATTTTGACGGAACAGATGTAAGTCTTGCCGAAGAAGACCTTCTTATCGAGATGAGCAATAAAGAGGGATTCGTTGAGCAGAACGACAATAATATCACCGTTGTGTTAGATACGAATCTGACTCCCGAGCTTCTGGAGGAGGGCTACGTCAGAGAGCTTATCAGCAAGATCCAGACCATGCGTAAGGAAGCAGGTTTTGAGGTGATGGATAAGATCCGTATCTCCATGACCGGAAGTGAGAAGCTGGAGGAGTACTTAACAGAGAATGCCGATTTCGTAAAGACCGAGACCATGGCTTCGGAAATAGACATGGCAGGCCTTTCGGGATACACGAAGGAATGGGATATCAACGGAGAGCATGTGACTCTCGGTGTTGAACGTTTATAAACCAAAATATCTGATCGAAAGGAGTGAGCCGGCAGGAAATGATAAGCAGCAAAAAATTCGACAAGGGAAAATTCAAGCAGCAGATAGAGGACAATATCCGTTCTCTTTACAGGAAAAACCTGAAGGAAGCGGATAAGCAGGAGATTTTCCAGGCGGTATGCTATGCGGTTAAGGATACGATAATCGAGGACTGGATGGCTACCCAGAAAGCCTACGAGAAGGAAGATCCGAAGACGGTTTACTACCTTTCCATGGAATTCCTTATGGGACGTGCCTTAGGAAACAACCTGATCAATCTCTGCGAGTATAAGGAGATAAAGGAAGCGCTGAAGGAGCTGGGAGTAGACCTTAATAAGGTCGAAGACGAGGAACCGGATGCAGCTCTCGGCAACGGCGGCTTGGGACGTCTCGCAGCCTGCTTTCTGGATTCCCTGGCAACCCTTGGATATTCTGCATACGGATGCGGTATCAGATACCGTTACGGAATGTTCAAGCAGAAGATAAAGGACGGCTATCAGCTGGAGATCCCGGATGACTGGCTTCGTGACGGCAATCCCTTTGAACTCCGCCGCAGGGAGTACAAGAAAGAAGTTAAGTTCGGCGGCTATGTAAGAGTGGAGACCGACAGCAACGGACGGAACCACTTTATACAGGACGGATATCAGTCTGTAAACGCCATTCCCTATGACATGCCTGTAGTGGGCTACGGGAACGGCATAGTAAACACCTTAAGGATCTGGGACGCGGAGCCCGTGGAGTGTTTCCAGCTGGATTCCTTCGATAAGGGTGATTACAGAAAGGCTGTGGAGCAGGACAACCTGGCAAAGAATATAGTCGAGGTTCTGTATCCCAATGACAATCACTATGCAGGTAAGGAGCTGAGGCTGAAGCAGCAGTACTTCTTCATTTCCGCCTCTGTCCAGGAGGCCGTGGACAAGTACATGCGTAAGCATGACGATATCAAACGCTTTGCGGAGAAGAATATCTTCCAGCTGAATGATACCCACCCCACGGTGGCTATTCCCGAACTCATGAGGATCCTGATGGATGATCACGATCTGACCTGGGATGAGGCCTGGGCTGTGACTACAAGCACCTGTGCATATACCAACCACACCATAATGAGCGAAGCTCTGGAAAAGTGGCCTATTGAACTGTTCTCAAGGCTTCTCCCCAGGGTTTATCAGATAATCGAAGAGATCAACCGCCGATTCTGCCTGCAGATACAGGCGGCCTATCCCGGAGATCAGGAAAAGATCCGGAATATGGCCATCATCTATGATGGCCAGGTAAGGATGGCGTATCTTGCCATCTGCGCCGGATTCTCTGTAAACGGCGTGGCCCGTCTCCATACGGAGATACTGAAGAAGAGGGAACTGAAGGACTTCTATGACCTGATGCCCGAAAAGTTCAATAATAAGACCAACGGTATCACCCAGAGGCGTTTCCTTCTTCACGGAAATCCCCTCCTTGCAGATTGGGTGACCGACCATGTGGGACCCGACTGGATCACGGATCTGAAGAAGATACACGGGATCGCGGTCTATGCTGACGACAAGAAGGCCCAGAATGAATTCATGAACATTAAGTTCAAGAATAAGCAGCGGCTGGCAAAGTATATCCTCGAGCATAACGGAGTCGAGGTAGATCCCAGATCCATCTTTGATGTACAGGTAAAGAGACTGCATGAGTATAAGAGACAGCTCTTAAACATTCTTCATGTAATGAGTCTCTATAATAAGATAAAGAGACATCCGGATATGGATTTCTATCCCAGAACCTTCATCTTCGGAGCCAAGGCTGCAGCGGGATACCGGAATGCAAAGCTTACGATAAAGCTCATTAATTCCGTAGCTGATGTTGTTAATAACGATCCTGCCATAGAGGGAAAGATCAAGGTCGTATTCATAGAGGATTACAGGGTCTCCAATGCGGAGCTTATCTTTGCGGCGGCTGACGTTTCAGAGCAGATATCCACCGCAAGTAAGGAGGCTTCCGGAACCGGCTGCATGAAGTTCATGCTGAACGGCGCCCTGACTCTCGGCACTATGGACGGAGCCAATGTGGAAATGGCAGAGGAGATGGGCAAGGAAAATATGTTCATCTTCGGTATGAGTGCTGAAGAGGTAATGAATTATGAAAAGAACGGCGGATATGATCCCATGGATATCTTCAATTCCGATCAGGAGATCAGGGATGTACTTACGCAGCTCATTAACGGCTTCTACTCCAAGGATGATCCGGACAGATTCAGGGATCTGTATAATTCCCTTCTCAATACCCAGAGCACCACAAAGGCGGATATGTACTTTATCCTGAAGGACTTCCGCTCCTATGCGGAGGCTCAGAGCGAGGTTGAAAAGCAGTACCGCGACAAGGCAGGCTGGGCAAAGAAGGCCATCATCAACGTAGCAAGCACCGGAAAGTTCTCATCAGACAGAACCATTCAGGAGTACGTTGACGAGATCTGGCATCTGGATAAAGTGAAGTTATCAAGAAGGGCGAAGAAATAAAAAGCCAACAAAGCCTTCTCCATAAGGAGAAGTTCCCCCGAAGGGGACAACAGTCTACAAAGCCTTCTCCTTGAGGAGAAGGTGCCCCGAAGGGGCGGATGAGGTGTATATGACAGATTCAATAACCGTCCGGGACTCCGGCGCCTACCTCCTTAACGGCAGGGAAATAAGCGACGCCGCTCCCGGAAATATCTCAAAGGAAGAAGCCCGCAAGGGCACCATTGCCTACGGCATATTAAAGGAACACAATACCTCCGGAGACATGGAAAAGCTCCGAATAAAGTTCGACTGTATAACGAGCCACGATATCACCTATGTGGGAATCATACAGACAGCCAGGGCATCGGGACTGAAGCGCTTCCCTCTTCCCTATATCCTCACAAACTGCCACAATTCTCTTTGTGCGGTCGGCGGTACGATAAACGAGGATGACCATGTATTCGGTTTAAGCGCAGCCAGAAAATACGGCGGAACATATGTGCCTCCGCATCAGGCTGTTATCCATCAGTACGCGAGGGAAATGCTCGCCGGCTGCGGCAAGATGATCCTCGGCTCCGATTCCCATACGAGATACGGTGCGCTCGGCACTATGGCGATGGGAGAGGGAGGACCGGAGCTGGTAAAGCAGCTCTTAAACCAGACCTATGACATTGATTATCCTGAGATAGTAGCCATTTATTTAGAAGGTGAACCCTCCTTCGGAGTGGGACCCCAGGATGTGGCTCTTGCCCTCATCGGAAGGCTCTTTGCCGAAGGCATCGTAAAGAATAAGGTGATGGAATTCGTAGGCCCCGGAGTGTCGGGTCTCAGCGCGGATTTCAGGATCGGTATCGACGTGATGACCACGGAGACCACCTGTCTCTCCTCCATCTGGAGAACTGATGGTAAGACGGAAGAATTTCTTTCCCTTCACGGCAGGAGCGGAGAATACAGGGAAATGAATCCCGCTGACACCGCATATTATGATGAGGTGGTAAGGGTGGATCTTTCAAAGATAAAGCCCATGATAGCCCTGCCTTTCCATCCCAGCAATGTTTACACGATAGAAGAGCTGAACGCTAACCTCTCCGACATCCTTTCCGATGTGGAGAAGAAGGCAAAGGTGTCCTTCGGAGAAAAGATCGATTTTGATCTGCATAAGAAGATTAGAAACGGCAGATTATTTACAGATCAGGGAATAATCGCAGGCTGTGCCGGAGGCGGATTCGAAAATCTCTGCGCTGCTGCGGACATCCTGAAGGGTGCGGATATAGGAAGCGATGAGTTCACGATGAGTGTTTATCCCGCTTCCATGCCGGTGTACGCAGAGCTTGTAAAGAACGGAGCGGTTTCAAAGTTCATTGACGCCGGAGTGGTTGTAAAGACCTGCTTCTGCGGTCCCTGCTTCGGAGCCGGAGATACGCCGTCAAATAATGCCCTTTCCATCCGTCATTCCACAAGAAACTTCCCCAACAGGGAAGGCTCCAAGGTACAGGAGGGGCAGATATCCTCTGTCGCCCTTATGGATGCCCGTTCTATTGCAGCCACGGCTGCCAATAAGGGAATACTGACCCCTGCATCGGATATGGATGTGGAGATAGGGAAATATAAGTACTTTTTTGACAGTAATATCTATGAGAAGAGGGTATTCGATTCAAAGGGCGAGGCAGATCCTGATGCGGAGCTCACCCTGGGACCGAATATCAGGGACTGGCCCGAGATGCCGTCCTTAACGGATAACCTTCTGCTAAAGGTTGTATCCGAGATCCATGATCCGGTTACCACTACGGACGAGCTGATCCCTTCGGGAGAGACCTCATCCTACAGATCAAATCCCTTAAAGCTCGCAGAATTTGCCCTTTCCAGAAAGGATCCCGACTATGTTCCCGGAGCAAAGGAGATAGCGGCATATGAGAAGGCGAGGGAAGAGGGAGTTACAGCCCTTGAAAAGATGGTGGAATCCTCAGCGGAGCTCCAGCCGGTTGTGAAGGAGCTGAAGAAAGCTTTCCCGGATGCCGGATGGGATAATACCGGAATAGGATCCGTGATCTTTGCCGTAAAGCCCGGTGACGGTTCGGCAAGAGAGCAGGCTGCTTCCTGTCAGAAGGTTCTCGGAGGCTGGGCAAATATCGCCAATGAATACGCTACAAAGAGATACAGGAGCAACCTCATAAACTGGGGAATGCTGCCCTTTATCATTGAGAAGGGTGACCTGCCCTTTAAGAAGACGGACTTTCTCTTTATTCCCGGAATAAGGGAGGCTGTCAGTGAGAAGAAATCCTCTGTGAAAGCCTATACCGTGAGAAGCGGCGGCATGACAGAGTTTGAACTGAAGCTCGGAGACCTTACGGATGATGAAAGGCAGATAATCCTGGACGGCTGCCTCATCAATTACAACAGAGTTGATTAAAAGATCCTTCGGTGACGCTCAGGATGACACAGGAGGAGATTCCTCTCATCTGTCATTCTGAGCGAAGCGAAGAATCTTACAAAGAACCCCGGCGGGTAACCGCCGGGGTTCTTTAATAAAACTTTTTCAAAATTTCGCTTCACCTGCAGCTTCCATGGCTGCCTGTTTTACTTCATCCAGACTGGAACCGCCCTCCGATTCCGCCGCAGCGGCAGCTGCTCCTTCCACCATGGGGCAGTCAACCATTTCTACTCTTTTGCCTTCCATGTTTTCAATGACCATTTCCGTGGTCATACAGGAAGAACCGAGATCCATGATGACAACCACTCCGTCATCACTGTATACGGAATTGATGGCCTCTTCGATCTTTTCATAGCTGGTTCCGAAGCTTCCGTCCTCCAGTCCTCCGGCCGCAGCCATCGGACATTCGCCTGCAATGAGCCTTGACAGCTCTACAACACCCTCGGCAAGCTTTTTACTGTGGGATACAACAACTATTCCAACCATACTCCACCTCCCGTATCATCAATACAGCGCTGCAATCGATTCTAAGAGAAGAGTGAAGGAAGTGGCTCCGGGATCCTGATGTCCTATGGAGCGTTCTCCCACATAGCTGGCACGTCCCTTGGTGGCAATGATGGTCTTCGTGTATTCCACGCCTTCCTTTGCCGCAGCCACGCCGTCTGCAAGGAATGCAGAAGGTGACTTGCCCTCGGAAACGCCCTTCTTTATGGCTTCTGTAGCGGGGATCATGGCGTCGATCATGGTCTTTTCGCCCTGTTCCGCCTTGCCGCGCAGCTGAACGCCGCCAACGGCAGCTTCCATTATTGCTACGAAATCATCGGCGTTGATCTCATATTTGCCCGCAACAGCGGCTCCGGCCTTCATAAACGCCGTGCCGTAAAGGGGACCTGAGGAACCGCCCACTGTGGATACCAGATCCATACCGGTCTTTTTCAGAATAGCGCCGATATCGTCCTTTTCCACGCCGGGAAGATCCTGGAGAACCTTCTGGAATCCCCTGTCCATATTTATACCATGGTCGTTGTCTCCGATGGGAGCGTCCAGATCTGTTAAGAACTGGGCGTTCTCATGGATGATCTCAGCCATAACCTTTATTATCTCTATTACTTTCTTGCTGTCTGTCATTTTCTGATAATACCGTTCCTTTCCTATCAGAGTTTTTTGAATGCAGGAGTATCAGCGGTAGCATCCAGAAGGGTCTTCATCTCATCATCAAGCTTCAGGAGAGAGATTGAGAAGCCTTCCATCTCAAGGCTTGTCATATATTCGCCAACGAATGTGGTGTAAACCTTGATGTTCTTTGACTTGAGCACATCACTAACATGGTTATTAACGATCAGGAGCTCCATAAGAGGTGTGGCACCGCAGCCATTGATCATAACTGCTACTTCGCTTCCGCCGTAGTCGATGTCTGCAAGGATCTTGTCCAGGAGCTGGTCAACGATCTGGTCAGCCTTCTGCATCTTTTCCTTGTGAGTTCCGGGCTCGCCGTGGATACCGATACCGATCTCCATCTCATCTTCTGCGATCTCGAAACCGGGCTTTCCTGCTGCAGGAACGGTGCAGGGGGTGATAGCCATACTCATTGAACGAACATTTGCGATAACCTTCTCTGCAACTGCCTTAACTTCCTCAAGGCTTGCACCGGTCTCTGCCTTTGCGCCTGCGATCTTGTGAACGAATACTGTTCCGGCGATACCGCGGCGTCCTACTGTATAGAGAGAGCCGTCAACTGCAACGTCATCATTAACAACTACTTCGTCAACCTTTATGCCCTCGTCCCTGGCCATGTCTGCAGCCATCTCGAAGTTCATAACGTCTCCGGTATAGTTCTTTACAACCATGAGTACGCCCTGGTCGGTAGCGATTTCCTTTATACCTTCAAATACCTGATCCGGTGTGGGTGAAGTAAATACAGCACCTGCAACTGCAGCGTCCAGCATTCCCTTTCCTACATAACCTGCGTGAGCGGGTTCGTGTCCGCTTCCGCCGCCGCTTATAAGGGCAACTTTCCCTGTCTTCTTGTCGGAACGTACAACAACGGTTGTTCCGGGAATCCTCTTAACATATCCGGGATAAGCCTTTACTAAACCTTCAACCATCTGCTCCTCAACCTGGCTGGTTTCGTTAATGATCTTCTTCATGCTGTTCTTTTCCTCCTTAATACACATAAAGACTGCCTGAATTTTCGGCAATTAACACGAAACATACAGGGAAATGATGTGGCATCCCCCTGTATATTCCACAAAGATAATCTGATTTTATAATATAATTAGGTAATTTTCAACAACAAAAACTTAAAAATGGAAAAACGATTAATAATGTGCTATACTTTGGGACGTTGACGCGATAAAGTCTTAAGGAGGAAGTATAAATGCCCATTACGGATCTGTTGGAAAAGAATGCCAGACTCTACAGGGATGAGGTTGCCCTGGTGGAACTGAACCCTGCAATGAAGGAAGTCAGGCGTATTACATGGAAGGATTATTCCCTTATACAGCAGACAGAGGATCTGCCTTACCGCCACGAGATAACCTGGGGCGTGCTGGATGAAAAGGCAAACCGTGTAGCCAATATGCTGTTATCCAAAGGCATCAAAAAGGGTGAAAAGGTGGCCATACTCATGATGAACTGTCTGGAGTGGCTGCCCATATATTTCGGAATACTGAAAACAGGGGCGATAGCGGTTCCCTTTAATTTCCGCTATTCTGCGGATGAGATAGAGTACTGTGCGGATCTTTCCGATACCAGCGTTCTCTTCTTCGGTCCCCAGTTCATAGGCCGTATAGAGGCGATAGAAGAACGCTTAAGCAAGGGACGCCTTCTTATATATGTAGGAGAAAACTGTCCCACTTTTGCGGACAGCTATATGGAGCTCACCGCTGACTGTTCCAGCCGGCCGCCGCTCATTCCCTTAAATGATGATGACTATGCGGCGATATATTTTTCATCCGGAACAACCGGCTTTCCGAAGGCCATACTCCATAAGCACAAGGCCTTGACTCAGTCGGCGGAGGTGGAGCAGAAACATCATCTCCAGACCCATGACGACGTATTTCTCTGCATCCCGCCCCTCTACCATACCGGAGCGAAGATGCACTGGTTCGGAAGTCTTATCTCCGGCAGCAAGGCCATTCTTCTGAAGGGTACTGAGCCGGACGTGATCCTGAAAGCGGTGTCCGAAGAAAAATGTACGATAGTCTGGCTGCTGGTTCCCTGGGCCCAGGATATCCTGGATGCTTTAGACAGCGGAAAGGTAAAGCTCTCCGATTATGAAAATATGAAGCAGTGGAGGCTCATGCACATAGGAGCGCAGCCGGTGCCGCCTTCTCTTATCAAGCACTGGAAGGACTACTTCCCGGATCATGACTACGATACGAATTACGGTCTGTCGGAATCCATAGGACCGGGCTGCGTACATCTGGGACTTCATCATGAGCACAAGATCGGAGCGATAGGCATACCCGGCTACAACTGGGAAACAAAGATCGTGGATGATAACTACAATGAAGTACCCCAGGGTACCGAGGGAGAACTCTGTGTAAAGGGCCCCGGAGTCATGGAGTGCTATTACAAGAATCCCGAAGCCTCCGCGGAAGTGCTGCCGGGAGACGGATGGTTAAAGACCGGAGATGTGGCCATGCAGGACGAGGACGGATACATTTTCCTGGTGGACAGGAAGAAGGACGTCATAGTATCCGGAGGAGAAAACCTGTATCCGGTACAGATAGAAGACTTCCTGCGCGGATATGAAAAGATAAATGACGTGGCTGTGATAGGTCTGCCGGACAAGCGTCTGGGAGAGATAGCAGGAGCCATTATCCAGCTTAAGGAGGGTATGGAAGCTACCGAGGAAGAGATCAATACCTTCTGCGAGGGACTTCCCAGATACAAGAGACCTCATAAGATAATATTCGCGGAGGTTCCGAGAAATGCCACCGGAAAGATAGAGAAACCCCTTCTTCGCAAGCGCTATGGTGCGGACAAGCTGGTGGCGAAGGAAATACAGAAAGAAGTATGAGACCGGACCGGATCCGGTCAGGAGAGATCGAATCAATAAAGGGGAATAAACTTTAGGAGAATATCAAAATGGAAACAATGATACTAAGTAGTCTGTTACTGATCATATTCTTCGCGGTGATGATCTTCGTGGGTTTTTACACACGGAATATGGCGAAGGATGTGGAGGGATTCGCCCTGGGAGGACGTTCCGTCGGACCCTGGCTTACGGCCTTTGCCTTCGGAACATCGTACTTTTCAGCCGTTATTTTTGTGGGATACGCAGGACAGTTCGGTTGGCTCTACGGAATGTCAGCCACCTGGGCAGGTCTCGGAAACGCCTTTATAGGATCCCTGCTGGCATGGAATATTCTGGGAAGACGTACCCGTATCATGACGCAGAAGCTGGATGCGAAGACCATGCCGGATTTCTTCGGAAAGAGATTCGACTCCACCACGTTAAAGGTAGTGGCTTCAGTCATAGTCTTTATCTTCCTTATACCTTATACCGCTTCTCTTTATAACGGTCTTTCAAGTCTTTTCGGTCTTGTATTTGATGTGCCCTACTGGCTTGTGATCGCGGTTATGGCAATGCTTACCGGAGTATACGTGATCTTCGGAGGATATACGGCAACCGCCATTAATGATTTTATTCAGGGAATAATCATGCTCTTCGGAATCTCAGCGGTTATAGTTGCTGTGCTTAATGATAACGGCGGCCTCGTGGAAGCTGCGAAAAAGCTTTCGGAGATACCTGCCGATAACTGGGAGCACGGAGCTTTTTCTTCATTCTTCGGACCTGACCCCCTGGCCCTTCTCTTTGTCGTTATCCTGACATCCCTCGGAACCTGGGGACTTCCCCAGATGGTGGGCAAGTTCTATGCGATTAAGAGCGAGAAGGACATACATAAGGGAACCGTGATCTCCACGATATTTGCCGTAGTTGTGGCAGGCGGCTGCTATTTCCTCGGAGGCTTCGGACGTCTCTATGCAGACAGGATAAAGTTCAATGAAACCACCGGAAAGCCTCTCTTTGACACTATAGTACCCACCATGCTCTCGACCCTTCCTTCTATTATAATAGCCATAGTGATAGTTCTGGTGCTGGCGGCATCAATGTCAACACTGTCATCCCTGGTGCTTACTTCCAGCTCTACCTTTACCTTAGATGTTATCAAAACATGTAAAAAGGACATGAGCGAAAAAGACCAGGTTACCGGAATGAGGGTATTTATCGTATTCTTTATCGTGATCTCGGCAGCACTCGCTATAATAAAAGATTCCTATCCCGGACTCACCTTTATAGCCCAGATGATGGGTATTTCCTGGGGCGCTCTGGCCGGAGCCTTCCTGGCACCTTTTCTCTACGGTCTCTATTGGAAGGGAGTGACAAGGGCATCTGTGGCAGTATGCTTTGTATGGGGCTGCGGTATCTCACTTTTCCAGCTCTATGTTACCCTTTCCGGAATGGATGTATCAGGATGGGGACCGGTTCTCGGAACCATCTTCAAGTCCTCCATTAATTCCGGAGTTATAGCAATGGTTGGCGGACTCGTGATCGTTCCGATAGTGAGCCTCTTTACTTCAAAGATGGAAGCTGCTACTGTGGATGAGATGTTCACAAGCTTTGAAAAGAAAGTAGAAGTGCCTCAGAAGGAAGCACTGGATTAATAAACACAAATCAATCAGGGTCAATCAGGAGACGGTTTTCAATCACAGAACCGTCCCCTGATTGAGAACCTGATTGAGCTAAATAATCTCCGTCTTCCACACCGAAACCCCGGAGTCCGAAAAGACTTCGTCGAGCCTCCGCTGCAGATCTTCGAGACTTACCCCTTCTTTCATGATGACCTGGATAAAGCCGCCGCCGCCGGCGCCGCAGATCATCTTTCCGCATATCAGATCCCCTATAGCCATGAAGAGCTGGTCTATACAGGTATTCGTGCAGCCCTGGTCCAGCTTTTTGGAGAGCTCCCAGTGTTCATTCAGGAGCCTGGCAAAGCCGTCCACATGTCCCTTTTCCAGTTCCAGACGCATAAGTACAGCGAGCTGCTGTATCCGGTACAGCACGTCCAGCACCACGGGATCATTTCCGAGGTACTTTCCGACTATATCCCTTAAAAGGTTCCGGGCGAGCCTTCTCTGTCCGGTATAAACAATGGCAAAGCGCTCGTTCAGTTCCTTCAGGGTTTTCTCTCCCATCCGGACCGGAGTGCATATTATCTTCTGCTCCAGGGATTCGTCCGTTGTAACCATTTTGATGCCGGGGGCGAGACCGCCCACCTGATCCTGCCAGCCGCCGCCGGTGGACATGATCTGCTCCATGCAGAGAACCCTGTTATAGAGATCATTGTCATCTATGGAGATGCCGAGGAAGCTGTAGAGGCCCTTTACACAGGCGCCTGCCAGTATGGAGCTGGTGCCGAGGCCGCTGCCCTTTGGGATATTTATCACACGGGTATTCATGTAAATACCGCCGCCCAGCCGTTCACAGATGCTGTTGAGATCCGATCCCCGATCCGCCTCATCTCCGTAGGGTATCACTCCGCAGGCGATGAGGGCCGCCTTATGCAGCGCAAAGGCGTCCATCGGATCATGGCAGTCCTGCAGTGCTTTCAGGGAATCGAACTCCCTGTAGCTTCCGATGTCGGTGCTGGTGAGTATCACCTTGTTTTCATTAAGCCGCTTTATGGTCACCTCTATCGGCAGTTCGCCGTTTAAGGTTACTGCGGCGTTCAGTACGGTGCCGCCGTGCTCCATACAGTAGGGAGGAGTGTCGGACCAGCCGCCGCCCCAGTTTACCCTTACGGGGAGCTTTATCACTACTTCATCCTTTGAGATCCTGAAGTCTCTGTTATAACCGGTTTCCTTTAACGCGGTCTTCAGTATGGTATCCCTTATCGTGTCAAAACATTTATCAGCCATCCTGTCATGGTCGATGACCTTTGACAGATAGTAGTAGATCCTTATTTTTTCGCTGAATTCCTGAGGTATATCGGCAGAGAGCTGCTCAGCCCGGGTAAGGAGCATATCCTCGACCCGCTTGGAAATGCCGGTTCTGAAGATATCAACGGACTCTTCCACGGGAAGACCCTTCCTGATGGCTTCCATCAGACTGCCGGCCTTCATCCTGTCATTCAGTTTTTCCTGCCAGGGGATGATCTCCTTTACATCCGCCATGTTAAAGCTGTCTTTTAAGCTCAGGAGTTCTCCTGTAGCGTCCCTTGAAAGCACTGCGGATAAGGCTTCTTCCATTGTATCCCGCACGGGGAACAGGGGCTTGTCCCAGAGAGCCTCATCTATATCGCGGCCAAACCACTTCTTTTCCTTCGGGTTATCATTTACGCCGTACATCCTTACCACGAAGCGGCCGTCATTGAGCTTCAGCCCGTGCAGTACCGTGTGGTCCGGAATGACTACGTTTTTCTCTTCGGAAGAAAGAGAGGCGTGTCCCACAGTGAGACCGGATACTACGCTGCCCTCGCCTATGACGGAGTTGTGGTGAATATAGCTGTCCTCAATATAGCTTCCCCTGCCTATCGAAGCCCGGGAGCTGATATAGGAATTGGAGGCTGCAAAGTCATGCCCCTTATAATTGCTGTTTACGCTGTTTGACCAGTTCAAGTCGCCGAAGCCTTCGATATCCTCGGTCACCAGCTTCAGCACCTCGGCGGTAGTTCCGAAATGCAGGAAGGATGCGGGTGAAAAACGGATGAGCTTCATCCTGTATATATGAAGCTTATCCCAGATACGTTCCCTTGCTTCCTTCAGCTCTGGACTGAAATCCCCTTCCGGCTTTTCCTTATAGAAAAGATCCAGGGTGCTGTCCTCAGCCAGGGGATAGAGAAAGTCCGCGTAGAAGGAAAGCCTCACATGGTCATTGACCAGTTTCTCGTAATCCTTTTCATCCTCTATCAGTTCATAGAGGGATTTCACTAAATTTCCGCTGAATATCACGGCTCCGGTATCGATATTTATAAGGTCGGCGGAGTCGGCAGCGCCGCTTTCCCGGAGGCTTTCTACGGTCTGCTTATGGAGAAAACGCCTGACATAGCCGTCATCGGAACCGAGGAACACTCCGTGATTCTTCCCCACCTCGGCGGGTTCCTTTATGGAAAGAGCCGCAGCACCTTCCTCGTAGAAGTCGAGCTGCAGGGGGTTAAAGAGCAGGGTCACGTCTCCGGAGCAGACCAGCATGCCGCCGGATATCCTGGCCGGAATACCGCACATGGCTATCATGAATTCGTCAAAAAGGGTGGAACGGTGGCCGTCCGGAAGCATCCGGGGCACCGGTGAAAAGATCTTGCCGCAGGCGCTGTACTGGGGAGTTCTTTTGGAATCCCCTCCGCTGTGCATTATGAGGATCCGTAAGCTCTTCAGATCCCGGTCGTCATTTTCCGCAATGTACTTCAGTATGTTCAGGGTGGCGCCGCCGGAGCCCACTCTTTTTCCGCCGGGATCCGGTACCACCGCATACTTTGTCTTTGAGGGAAGCCGGCCTTCCTTCAGCCTCTCATTTATCTGCGCCCTGTATGAAACTGCCTGGGATTCATTGGACGCCGAGAGTATCACATGATCCCATACCGTGACCGGACGGAGAGGGGAATTCTTCTCCCTTTCTATGATATCCCTGTAAAGGGCGGTGCTGTCATTATAGGACTGCTGTAAGAAAAGATTTTTGTATTTATTCATAATGTATAATATAACTGAATATGTCGTGGTTGACAAACAATTATATCAATGCTATAAGAGACGGATATGGCTGTAATAGAGATAAAAGATCTGTCAAAAACCTTTATACAGAAGGACTCCGTGGTGGAGGCTCTGAAAAACATCAATTTTTTCGTGGAAAAAGGTGATATCTACGGAATAATAGGTATGTCCGGAGCCGGAAAGAGCACATTGGTCCGCTGCCTTAATTTCCTGGAGAGACCGACCAGCGGTACTGTGCTGGTTCAGGGTAAGGATCTCAGTACCCTTTCGCCTGCGGAATTAAGGAAGCTTCGCTGCAATATGGGGATGATATTCCAGAATTTTAATCTCCTGATGCAGGACAATGTACTTAACAACGTGACCTTCCCCCTTACCATACACGGGACATCTGCAAAGGCTGCAAAGGAAAAGGCCATGAAGCTTCTGGAGACGGTGGGACTGTCGGACAAGGCGTCCGCATACCCTGCCCAGCTTTCCGGAGGACAGAAGCAGAGAGTGGCGATCGCCAGGGCTCTGGCCTGCGATCCCGAGATACTGCTATGTGACGAAGCCACCAGCGCCCTTGATCCCCAGACTACCCAGCAGATACTGGCTCTTTTAAAAAAGATAAATAAAGAGACGGGGATCACGATAATCATCATTACCCACTCCATGAATGTGGTCCGGGAGATCTGCCATAATGTGGCAATTGTGGAAAAGGGAGAGATAGTTGAGGACGGACTGGTGGAGGAAATATTTACCCACCCGAAGTCAAAGGCCGCAAGGCGACTTATCATAGAAGGAAAGGATCCCGAAGAATGGGAGAGATCTGAAAGCAGTTCCCTGGCCCGCTCAGTGGAACAGCTGAAGGGCGGAAAACGTGTCAGGATAGTCTTCTCCGGTACCTCTTCCTACGATCCTGTTATAGCCAACATGGTACTGGCAATTTCAGCTCCGGTAAATATCCTCTATGCCGCCACGAAGGATGTGAACGGCATAGCAAGAGGAGAGATGATACTGGGGCTTTCAGAGGATCCGGCAACAGCCGATAAGCAGATCGCCTATCTGAAAGAGAAGGGGATCGCGGTTACAGAGATCTTTCATGAAGAATCGAAAGGGGGTGTTTAACGGTGTCAACCCAGGAAATGATGATGATAGCCGAGGGAATACTCGACACCCTCTATATGACCATAGTATCCACGCTTTTCGGATACGTGATAGGACTTCCATGGGGAATAATCCTTACTGTTACAGGGAAGGACGGCATACGCCCCAATAAAGCGGTATATCAGGTGCTGGACACGATAACGAATATCATGCGGTCCATCCCCTTCCTGATACTGTTGATACTGGTGCTTCCCATAACCCTTTTTATCGTGGGAAAAACCTATGGTTCCACGGCAACGATAGTGCCCCTTGTGATATCTGCATCGCCCCTTATTGCACGTATGGTGGAATCCTCCTTAAATGAGGTGGATAAGGGAGTGATAGAGGCTGCCCAGTCCATGGGAGCTGACAATAAGCAGATAGTATGGAGGGTGCTTCTCGGTGAGGCAAAGATTTCCCTGATATCGGGCGCCACCATTACCACGGGAACCATCCTCGGATATTCCGCGATGGCCGGAACCGTAGGCGGAGGAGGTCTGGGAGACATTGCGATCCGTTACGGTTATTACCGTTATCAGGCGAATATCCTGTGGGTTACGGTCATACTTTTGGTGTTATTAGTGCAGATATTCCAGTTTATAGGGAATCTGATCTCTGTGAAGCTGGATAAGAGGAGAATATAAATATAATCATCCTGAGGAAACAAAGGGTCTTATATTGAAAGGAGAGGATTATGAAAAAGAGAGTATTTTGCGTGTTGCTGACGGTTGTTTTTGCGGCAGGGCTTATTGCGGGATGCGGAAAGTCCCAGGCCGGAAACGATAAGATTATCAAGGTGGCGGCGTCCGAGACACCCCACTCAGAGATACTGAATCAGGCGAAGGATAAATTAAAAGAGCAGGGCTATGACCTTCAGGTTACTGTGTTTGAAGATTACGTACAGCCCAATAATGTGGTGGAGCAGGGAGAATTCGACGCCAACTACTTCCAGCACATCAATTACCTGAATTCCTTCAATGAAGAGAACGGCACGAGCCTTGTGGTAGCGGATAACGGAAAGATCCACTATGAGCCCTTCGGTATTTATGCAGGGACAAAGACCTCCCTTGCCGATCTCGCTGACGGTGACTCCATTGCGATCCCCAACGATACCACCAATGAAGCCAGGGCTCTGCTTCTTCTCGAGCAGGAAGGCCTTATCAGGCTGGAAGATGGCGCAGGCGTTACGGCTACCGTAAATCAGGTTGCGGAGAACCCGAAGAATCTGGAACTGGTTGAGGTTGAGGCTGCCCAGGTACCGAAGCAGCTTAAGAGCGTGGCTTTCGGAGTAATCAACGGAAACTACGCCCTGGAAGCCGGACTGAATGTGGGAAAAGATGCTCTGGCCGTGGAGGCTGCCAGCGGCGAAGCGATCCAGCAGTATGTAAATATCATCGCGGTTAAGAAGGGTAATGAGTCTTCGGAAAAGATAAAGGCTCTGACCTCTGTTCTGAAATCGGATGCTATAGTATCATATATAAAAGACACATATGAAGGCGCAGTTGTTCCCTATGACGGAGAATAAGGATCTTAGGGAGAGGAGAAAAGATGCAGGAATATAAGCCGGTAAAAAGCGGAAAAGTAAGAGAGATCTACGAGGCAGATGAAAATCTTATCATGGTTGCAACAGACCGTATCTCTGCCTTTGACGTAATACTGAAAAATAAGATTCCGGGAAAGGGCATAGTCCTTACCCGCATCTCCGAATTCTGGTTTGATTTCACAAAGGATATACTGCCAAACCACCTGGTGAGCTCGGATGTGAACGACATGCCGGAATTCTTCAGGACCAAGGAATTCGAAGGCAGATCCATGCTGGTAAAGAAGCTCCGGATGATCCCCATAGAGTGTATAGTCAGGGGTTATATCACCGGCAGCGGCTGGGAGAGCTATCAGAAGGACGGAAGGATCTGCGGACATACTCTTCCGGAAGGGCTTAAAAACTGCGACAAGCTCGCCGAACCCGTCTATACCCCGAGCACAAAGGCTGATATAGGGGATCATGACGAGAATATAAATTTCGAAAAGAGTGCAAGCCTGTTAAACGAGGAATTCCCCGGAAAGGGAAAGGCTTATGCCGAAAAGATCAGGGACTATTCCCTCGCCCTCTATAAAAAGTGTGCGGAATATGCTCTGAAGCGCGGCATAATACTGGCGGATACCAAGTTCGAATTCGGGCTGGATGAGGACGATAATATCGTTCTGGCAGATGAAGTGCTGACCCCGGATTCCAGCAGGTTCTGGCCGGTGGAGGGATATGAAGCCGGCAGACCCCAGCCTTCCTTTGACAAGCAGTTTGTAAGGGATTATCTGAAAGCAAATCCGGGCTGCGATTATACCCTGCCCCAGGATGTCATAGATAAGACCATCGAAAAATACAAAGAAGCTTACCGGATGCTTTCCGGTAAGGAAATCGGGTTTTGAGTTTTTTTAAGGAACTGGAAAACAAAAGATACGGTGCCGGAATGATCTTCCTAGTGGGATTTATTACCGGTGCCATTCTTTTTGTGCTGACATACGGCGTAAGGATCCTGGATGTCACATATGACAGCTGGATATTCAGGGTAAGCGACGTGGACATACACCAGCACTATATCGGCTGGTGCCATTTCAGGGAAGCACCCTGGACCTTCCCGCTGGGACTAATGGACAGTCTGTCCTGGCCGAAAAAGATGTCTGTCCTCTGGACGGATTCCATCCCCCTTCTCGCCATCATTTTCAAGGCCTTCAAATTTATTCTGCCGGAGACCTTCCAGTATTTCGGGATCTACGGGCTTTTTTCCTTTGCGATGACAGGCGGGACGGCGGCTCTTCTGATATATAAACTGAGCGGCAGCGGGACGGCAGCGCTTCTCTCTGCGCCCCTTGTGGCTGAGAGCTTCATCATGCTGCAGAGGATGTTCTACCATACCTCCCTGACAGCCCACTATCTGATCATCATCCCCATGCTTTTTTATCTTTATGACGGCTATAAATGGTCTGTTGTGAAAAAATGCTGTGTCTGGGGAATATATTTTTTCATTGCGGTAATGATACATCCCTATCTGTGGGCAATGGGTGCGGTCATTGCGGCATTTTCCTTTATCGAAGAGATCCTGCGGATCAAAACCCTGGTGCCGGCCCTTGCAACCGCTGCGGTTTCGGGAGCCCTTACCTTTGCGGGTCTCTATATCACGGGGGCTTTTTACGGGAATGTGGAGGCGGCTTACAGCTTCGGAGGATATGAAGCCAACCTGAATACCTTTATCAATTCCATGGGAAAGGGACGTTTTCTCCCGGAGCTTCCCCTGAAGAATCCGAGCCAGTACGAGGGCTTTGCCTATCTCGGCCTCGGAGGACTTATACTGGTGATCGCAGCTCTCATCATGTTTATCCGGACCTTCGGACAGAATAAAGGGAAGGACAGGAAGATGCTGATCTTTATTCTCTGCCCGGTCTTTATCATTCTGTCGGTCATTCCGGAGATCACCTTTAATACCAGGATGTTAATAAAACTGCCGCTCCCCGGAGCGGTAATGCGGATACTCGGGATATTCCGCTCCAACGGCAGATTTATCTGGCCGGCGGTGATACTGATATATGCAGGCGCAGTGATGCTGATCTGCAGAAGCAAAAAAAAGGTTATGCCTGCCCTTTGTTTAGTGTTATGCTTAATAGTACAGATCATGGATATGAGTCCGCAGATCTACGCAAAGTATGAGAAATTTACCAAACCCGGAAAACATTGGAATCAGGATCTGTCCAACCCGGCGCTGGAAGCGCATATGGACCGGTATGACCATATAGTTGTGGTTCCGGATAACAGCCGGATCGTGGAAAGATCGGCCTTTTTCGCGGTAAAGAACGATCTCACGGTCAACCGCTTTTACTTTGCGAGAGACATAGACGAAGAAACAGAAAAGATGCTGGAGTATTATCATGAACTCTGCCGGGAGGGCAGGGCACCCGATGATGTGATCTTTGTCTTTGATGAAGAGACCTATGACCAGTGGAAGGCAGATACGGATCTTCATTTCTATGACCTTACCGGCACCATAATAGGTATCGCAGAGGAGATAGAGCTGCCCGGGCTCTGAAAACCCTAAGACATGAAGGATAAGAACGGCATAAAAAAGCATAGGCTCTGCCTCGTACTCTGTTCCGCGGTTCTGCTGTTAAGCGGCTGTATGGAAGCCGGAGCAGCGGACTGGATAGGTATGAGCATCACGCCGACAGAGAGCTCCGAGGAGCCTGCCACCGAAGAGCCGAAGGAGGAAACCGTCGGTGAAATGGACGGCGGTGACAAGGAAGTGGAAAATGTGCTTCCCACATACTCCATTGAAGATGAATACGATGATGCAGATGAAGAGGTCCTGATCGACGAACCCCTCGAAGAGGAAGAAGAGGAGGAAGAGGAAGAGGAAGAAGAAGCCGTCAGCGACAACACCGTCAGTGACAATACCCCGGCACCGGAAGAAACTCCGGAGGACGGAGAAAACCATGATGTCACAAAGGGAAAATGGAACGGAAACGACTGGGAGGCAGAAGCTACTATAGGAGAAGACCATAAAATAAAGGTCACTGTATCCGCAACGAAAGAAGCCATGGTGCAGGAGAAGGTGGCGGAGTACTCCCCTGCCTCAGAGAAGGGCGGAAAGAATATAAATGATGCCCGCTTCGCCTACTATACAAAGTATGAGGACGGCGACAGGAGCGCCGCTGCTTCCGATGTGGAGTCCTACGAAGATATCGACGGTATGACGAAAAAGCAGTTTAATGCCTTCATGAACGTGGCTGACGATATCGGAAAGCTGATAGCCCAGTTTGGCATCACTGCCTATGATTTCAAGCATCCGGCAGAAAATAATGACAATGAGATCATTCTGGATCTGTACAGAAAGAATAAGTACCAGTATCTGATGACACTGATCTTTGATGAGGATAATGAGAACAGGCTTCTGGAAATAGAATTCTCCCTGGAAGAATAGCGGGGGGCGATCCGGCGCCTATTGACGATAGTGATGAAAAAATTATATTATGTATACAATTCTGGGGCGTTTCTACGGAAAACGAAGGTATGGGTATTAGAGAAGGGAGAGCACATTGACCATCTTTGAGGAGCTGCTTAGAAACAGGATCCTGATCACGGGCGTGGCAGGATGGGCAGTGGCACAATTATTAAAAGCTATAATATACGCTCTTATCAATAAGAAGATTGACTGGAAACGGCTTACCGGAGACGGGGGAATGCCGAGTTCACATTCTGCAACAGTCACCAGCCTTGCAGTAATGACGGGACTGTTATACAGCTTTGATTCTGTCTATTTCGCGATCGCAGCCATACTGGCCATTATCGTCATGCATGACGCCATGGGAGTCAGGCTCGAGACCGGAAAGCAGGCTATGGTGATCAATGAAATGTTTGAGCTTTTGGACCGTTTAAGCGAAGAGAGTCTCAGCATGGACGTAAAGCTGAAGGAACTGGTGGGACACACTCCGATGCAGGTTGTGGCGGGCTGCGTGCTGGGGATAATAGTGGCAGTCTGCTCGTATAACTACTTTTAATACATATCCTGCCATATCGGTGCAGATCTTACGATCAACTCCGGGGATAAAGGGATGGAGAAGGTAAAGATTGGAAGTATATGGGAAATGATCGGCTGTTTCCTGACAGCCCTTCTTCTCGTGTTCCTTTTTTTCGGAGGGATCTCCGCACATACCCATGAAACAGAGATATATGAGATAAAAGAGGGATGGGAAGTAAGGAAGGGTGAAAAGACCGTCCTGAACATCCCCCTCACGAACATGGGCTCTATTTTCAATGATGTAAAATGGAATGACACCTTTGTCTTAAGCCATAACCTTGATATCAAGAGCCGTGATCCCCTGATAATGAGGATATATACCAGACTTTCCGCAATACAGGTACTGGTGGATGGAAAGCTTATATACAGCTACGGCACGGAAAATATAGCAAAGCACAGGATGGTGGGCAGCGGCTATCATTTTATCCTGCTTCCTACCAGCTTTTACGATAAAGAAATGAATATTGTCCTGATGGCCTCGGAGGATGCTGCCATTAAGAGCGCACCCGAGATCATCATCACCCCGGCAGACGGAGCTGTCTCGACCTTTTCCTCAGACAGAATGTTCGGTATCTTTTCCGGACTCTTTATGTTCGTTGCCGGGATTTTCATTATGATATTGTCGATAACGGCGGTTTATATGGACAGGAGATTTTATCCCCTGGCCATTATCGGTCTCTTTTCCGCTGCTGCCGGCATATGGTGTCTGGCAACGATAAAGGCGCTGCAGCTCTTTTCCGGAGATGTCACGCTTAATTCCATCATGGAATATCTGACAATGTATCTCCTGCCGGTTCCAGCGCTGTTCCTAAGCCGTCATTTCAGGCAGTCAGCTTCTCCCAGGATTCGCAAGTTCACGTTCTTTATGACTGTTATATCCGGGATATTCTTTATCACGGCGTTCTTCCTTCAGATAAGCGGCATAGCCGAGGTGACAAAGGTAGTGAAGTATTACCATATCCTTCTGGTACCGGTGGTGCTTACCCTGCTTTTTGCCGGCGGCTCCAAATGGAGAAGAATGAAGGCTGCGGAAAAGATGTACCAGATGGGAATGATACTTATAGTTGCCATGGTCGTTCTGGAGATGTCGGTATATTACCTGATCAATCTGGTATATCAGTTGTCAAACCGCATTAATACAGTGATCACCCCGCTTGCCATGATGACGCTTACCGTGGTAATGGTTATCGGTTTCCTTCTGGAGATATATGACATGCGCTTAAAGGATACCGAGAGAAAGAGGCTGCAGAAGCTGGCCTTCCGCGATCAGATGACAGATCTGATGAACAGGGGTATGTGTGAGAAACGTTTTGAAGAACTGAAGGAAAGCAAAGAAGTTTTTGTTATGCTGGATATGGATCTGAACGGCTTGAAAATAGTGAATGACAAGCACGGGCATCTGATGGGTGACAAGTATATCACTCTGTTTTCCGGCATTATCATCAAGTCCCTGGGAGGAGACCGGAATCTCTACAGAGTGGGAGGAGATGAATTCCTCTATATAGATACGGGTGTGACCCGTGAAGATATGGAAAAGAAGATAGATTTCATAAAGAAGTTAGAGAAGATAATAGGCAGGGAAGAGAACATTCCATTTGCCATTGACGCATCCTTTGGAGTTGCCTGGAGTGATGAAGTGCCTTCCGGTGATCCCGAAGATGTATACCGTCTCGCGGACAAGCGCATGTATGAGATGAAGAGGAGCATGAAGAAGGAAAGGGCTTAATACAGCTGGTGACCGGATCGAAGTATGGATAAGAAAAAAGACAACAAATTTAAAATGTCGATATATCTTATTATCATTGTCCTGCTCCTTGCATTGGCAGTGGCCTTTTTTGAGTTCATAAAAAACACCTCCAGAAACCGTATGATGGATTTCAGCGAGGGCTGGACCGTAAACTTCAGGGGTGTGGAGTATCAGGATGTGGATCTGGATAAATTCCGTTTTCCCGGAGGAGTGAAGAGAGGGGATCTCATTTCGATAAAAAACCGTCTGCCGGTGAATATGACAAACGGATCGGCCATAGTATTTCCGCTGCAGCTATCCACCATATCCGTTGATGTAAACGGAAAGATAGTATACGGATACGGATCCAGAGACTTTGCCGATAACAAGATGGTGGGATCTGCCTTGCATATCGTCCGCCTGCCGGATGACAGCCAGGGAGTTCCGGTTTCCATAGTCATAGTGCCGGGGGAGGATAACGCCTTCACTTATCTGTCGAAAATGGTTCTGGATCCTACAAGCTGGGGTTTTGCGGATTATCTGAACAGCAATATCTATCCCGTGGTGGTATCCATCTCCCTTGTGACGGCGGGAATGATAATCCTTATCATCTCCCTGTTCCTAGCGATAAAGAAACAGGATTGGGTGCGTATCAATCAGACCGGCATGCTCTTCTTTACGATTGGCTGCTCGAATATCTTTGAGATCCATGCCATACAGATATTCTCCATTGATTACAGATGGAATACCTTTGCGAGATATTTCTTCGGGATCTTAAGCATACTGCCGGTCCTTAGGATAATAAGCTCCGCCCATTTAGAAAAGAGATTTAAGGATGTGCTGGTACAGAAAACCATTTTCTATGTCAATGAATTCCTTATTTTCGGGGCTGCGATACTGGGTATGGTGAATGTGATCCATATCTGCAATACCCGCTATTTCTTTGAGGTGGTGGGTGTTGTCAGCATGCTGGCGGTAGCTTATATCGAGTGGAAGGACTACAGCATGAAAGAGCTGATCACGGAAGCGAGATTCCAGGAGCATCTGATATGTTTCCTCTTTATAGCCATAGAGGCGGTAAGATATATATCAAACAGTATTATGAATTTCAGCATACAGGCATTTCAGCATTCCTTCCTTCTATACGGAACGGTCTTTTTGGTTCTGATGATGATAGGTTCATATATTTACGAGCTGTATGAATCATATATTAAAAAGGCTGAAGAAGAGAGCTTAAAGCATATAGCATATACGGATGGTCTTACGGGGCTTTTGAACCGGACCTTCTGTAAGGACAGGATGGAAGATCTGGACCGGAACAATAAGAATTATTATATGATCAGCTTTGACGTTGACGGCCTTAAGAAAATAAATGACACCAAAGGGCATCAGGCCGGAGACAAGCTCCTTACGACCTTTGCGGATATACTCTCCCAGTGCTTCTCCGATGTGGGGAATGTGATCCGTCCCGGAGGGGATGAATTCCTTGTAATTTCCGATGATGCGGGGAAACAGGAGCTGATCAGCAGGCTTGGCTGGCTTGACCAGCTGGAAAAGAATGCGGAAAAGGCTCTGGGCTTTCCTGTCAGAGCTTCATATGGTCTGGCCGGAAGAGAAGAAGTTCTGGGCAATACCACAGAAGAGGTGTATTACCTTGCGGACCAGCGTATGTATGAGATGAAGACCGCCAACGGGAGACGCTGACACAGGTCCGGTACCGTTGGTATTCAAAAATGTATTGATTTAAACACAAAGCTGCATTAAAATATGTATACAATGAGCAATAACAGTGCAGCGACGGAATATGCTTACGCCAAGATAAATCTTGGTCTTGATATAGTCGGGAAAAGAGAAGACGGTTACCATCTCCTCAAAATGGTGATGCAGTCCCTGGAGCTCCACGATACCGTTACGGTCAGCGTGGGAAACGAGGGATCCGGGATAAGAACCGTTACAGACAGTGACCTGGTATCGGATGACAGTCACAATCTGGCATATCGCGCAGCAAAACTCCTTAGTGAAAAATTCCATATCGATAAGGGAATGGAGATCCGGATAGAGAAGAAGATCCCTGTGGCGGCGGGGCTTGCCGGGGGCAGCAGCGACGCGGCGGCGGTCTTAAGAGCGGTGAACAGGCTGTTCGGACTCGGTCTTGATAATGCCGGGCTGAAATCCCTGGGACTTAGCCTGGGGGCGGATGTGCCCTACTGCATAGAAGGCGGCACCATGCTGTCGGAGGGTATAGGAGAGATGCTGACTCCCGTTACCCCGGCGCTCGGAAGCTATCCGGTGCTTCTTATCAAACCCGACAGGGGAGTGTCCACGAAGGAAGTGTATGAGGCTTACGACAGTATAGAAGTAAAGGATCATCCCGATACGGAGAGGATACTGAAAGCAGTAAGAACCGGGGATGTAAAGGAGATGGGGGCTTCGTTCTCAAATGTGCTGGAAAAGGTTACCATCCCGAAGGTTCCCGTAATAGAGGAGATAAAGGAGTTCTTAAAAGACAGGGGAGCGGGAGCGGTGCTGATGAGCGGAAGCGGGCCTACCGTTTTTGCCCTTAGCGGTGATGAAGGGAAATTAAAAGAAATATCGGAAGAGGGAAAATTACGTTTCCCGGAATGTGATGTGATACTCACTACAACCAAAAGAAAGGAAAATGGTACAAATATATGAGCCTCCCGTCTTATATGGATACAACAAATGACGCATTCCTGCCCTTAAGGGATACGGTATTTAATCAGCTGCGGCTCCAGATACTTCACGGGGAACTGAAGCCCGGAGAGAGACTGATGGAGGTGGCCCTTGCCGATAAACTGGGCGTATCCAGGACTCCGGTCAGGGAAGCGATCAGAATGCTGGAGCAGGAAGGACTGGCGGTGCTGCTGCCGAGAAGGGGCGCCCATGTGGCCAGCATCGATAATAAGCAGCTGGAGGATATGCTGGAAGCCAGACGAACATTGGAGGCTTTCACCGTGAATGCAGCCTGCGGCAGGATCACCAGGGCACAGATAGAGGAACTCCGGCAGTACAATCTGAGATTCCGTGAAGCTGTTAAGAGCGGCGATACAGTAGCTATGGCGGATGCGGATTTCATCTTCCATGAGGGTATTGCCAGGGCAGCGGGAAACGGCAGGATAATGGAAATGCTGCAGCACTTAAGGGAACAGCTTTTCCGCTATCAGTATGAGTATCTGAAGGATACTCCCGAGCACCGGCATCTCGTGGATGAGCATGAGATGATATGCAAAGCCTTCGAAGATGCGGACAATAATAAGGCGGTGGAGATCATAAAGCTCCATATAGATGATCAGGAGCTCGGGATATACTACCAGCTTGAAAAGGATAATCAGACAAAGACTACTAATAAAAAAGGCAGATCCAGATGAAAAAAGATGTACTGGTTTCTATAAAAGGATTGCAGATAGATGAGACGAATGATGATGAGGCTGTGGAAATCCTCGTAAACGGAAAGTACAACGAGAAGAACGGCCGGCATTTCCTTCGTTTCGAGCAGTATGAGGACGATGGTACTCCGACAAAGAATGTACTCAGCTTTGACGAAAAGGCCATGGAGCTCACCCGCCGCGGAGGCACCCAGCTCCATATGACCTTTATGGAAAAGGAGAAGACATTAACCAGCTATACCACGCCCTTCGGAGCACTTATGGTGGGCGTGAATACTGACAGGATCTTCGTGGAAAAGAGCGATGACAGGATACACGCGGAGGTTGATTACGGTCTGGAATTCAATTACGAATATGTGGCCGACTGTCAGCTGTCACTGGATATAACCCCAAGGGGATAGGAATTTAGGAGGATTTTTTAACCAATGATTCATTTGAACACACTGACCATAGTTCTGCTGATTGTTCTTGCGGTTCTGGCCGTGATACTGGTCGCTCTGGTATTTCTCGGCAAAAGGGCGGAGAAGAAGCAGGCTGAGCAGCAGGAGGCAATGGACGCCGTTAAACAGACGGTATCCATGCTGATAATCGACAAGAAGAAAATGAAGATAAAGGACGCGGGTCTGCCGGATGCGGTGCTGAACCAGACTCCCTGGTATTTAAGAAGTACCCGTGTGCCTATTATCAAGGCCAAGGTCGGACCTCAGATAATGAGCTTTATCGCGGATATCAAGGTCTATGATATCGCGCCGGTAAAGAAAGAGGTCAAGGCCACCGTAAGTGGTCTTTACATTACCGACATGAAGGGCATAAGGGGTTCCATCGCCCCGGCTCCTGCGAAAAAGAAGTCAAAATTTGCCGAATGGCGTGATAAGCTGCAGGCAAAGGCAGGTGCCAAGCCCATCAAATAAAAGTGTCTTTGGGCACAAGGAAGAATTTTTAAGAGGAGAAGCATTATGAAAAAGTCATTTCTGTTGGCGGTGACTGCCGTTATGGCGTTATCGCTGCTGTCGGGTTGCGGCAAAAAAGAGGAGACTGCCGTTGAAACCGCCCCGGCAGGAGGCACCGAAACTGCGGGCAAGGGGGAGAACCTGGAAACCGCCGACATCTCGGATCTCATCAGCCTTGGAAATTATAAGGGTCTGAAGGTCACTCTTCAGGATACCTCTGTGACCGATGAAGATGTACAGGAGTATATAAAGAGCGGGCTGGAGATGATGAAGACGACCGAGCCGGTAACCGACAGGGCTGCTGAAATGGGAGATACGGTTAATATCGACTATGAAGGAAAAAAGGACGGCATTCCCTTTGACGGAGGTACTTCCAAGGGTCGCAATCTGGAGCTCGGAAGCCACAGCTTTATAGATGGTTTTGAAGACGGGCTTGTGGGAGCTGAGATCGGAGAGACACGGGAACTGAACCTCACATTCCCAGAGGATTATCACAAAGCGGAGCTCGCCGGGCAGGATGTGGTATTTACGGTAAAGGTAAATTCCATAAGCGCCAATATACTTCCGGATCTTACCGATGAAGTGGTGAAAAAGCTTGATCCCGATGTCTCATCGGTTAAGGAATACAGGGAAAAAGTTAAAAACGATATGAAGAAGTCCAGGGAGGATACTGCGAAATCCCAGGCCTTCAGTGAACTGCTGAGCATGGTACAGGGGAACTCCGATATCAAAGCGGCAGACCAGCTTCCCGACTGGCTTCTGGACGATATAAAGAGTAAGCAGAAGCAGAGCTTTGAGTCCAGCCTGCAGCTTTACGGTATCGACCTTGAATCATATCTCAAACAGCAGGGTATGACAGAGGCTGATTTTGATGAGACTCTGACTGCTTACGCCCAGTCCATAGCAGGACAGCAGCTTACGGTACAGGCTCTTGCCAATGCGGAAAATATCACCGTTACTGAAGAGGATCTGACAAAGCAGTACGAAGAGGATGCGGCTGCATACGGATACAAGAGCGGGGAGGAATTCAGGGAAGCCGTTAAAAATATGGGTGAAGAGCAGACCTTCAGGGATGCAACCCTCACCCGTAAGGTGGAGGAGATGCTCCTTTCCTACGCAGATATCACAAACCCTGAAATGCTTACCAAATAGAATCTCAAGCGAAGAGTCTTAGAAAGAGAAGAGGTACAACAAAATGGAAAAAATGACAGAGATCCGTTCACTGTTCCGGGAGACGGATAAATACATCGATAAAGAGATAACTGCAGGAGGCTGGATCAGAACCAACAGGGACTCAAAGTCCTTCGGATTTTTAGTGGTAAGCGACGGAACCTTCTTCAGCACGCTGCAGATCGTATATCACGACAGCCTGAAGAATTTTCAGGATATCTGCCGCCTGAATGTGGGCACTGCGGTCATAGCGAAGGGAAAGCTGGTAGCCACACCCGATGCGAAGCAGCCTTTTGAACTGCAGGCGGAGGAAATAACTGTGGAGGGTGCATCCACACCGGATTATCCCCTGCAGCCGAAGCGCCATTCCATGGAGTTCCTGCGCACCATTACCCATCTCCGTCCGAGGACCAATACCTTCCAGGCGGTATTCAGGGTAAGATCCCTGATCGCCTATGCGATACACAGGTTCTTCCAGGAGAGGGATTTCATCTATGTCCATACTCCCATCATCACCGGTTCCGACGCTGAGGGAGCGGGAGAGATGTTCCAGGTGACTACGCTTCCCCTTGATAATATCCCGCATACGGAGGACGGGAATGTGGATCACGCCAAAGATTTCTTCGGTAAGCCAACCAACCTCACGGTTTCCGGACAGCTTAACGGAGAGACCTTTGCCCAGGCCTTCAAGAACATATATACCTTCGGACCCACTTTCAGGGCGGAGAATTCCAACACCACCCGTCATGCGGCGGAATTCTGGATGATAGAGCCGGAGATCGCATTTGCCGATCTTGAGGATGATATGGCCCTTGCCGAGGATATGATAAAGTACATCATTTCCTATGTGCTGGAGAATGCGCCGGAGGAGATGGCCTTCTTTAACCAGTACATTGATAAGGAGCATGCTCTTTTGGACAGACTGAATCACGTCGTAAATTCCGATTTCGGCCGTGTTACCTATACGGATGCGGTAAAGATGCTGGAAGAGCATAATGACAGCTTTGAATATAAGGTTTCCTGGGGCGTGGATCTGCAGACCGAGCATGAGAGATATCTTACGGAGACCGTTTTCAAGAAGCCCGTTTTCGTAACAGATTATCCGAAGGAGATAAAGGCCTTCTACATGAAGCAGAATCCCGACGGAAAGACCGTTGCTGCAATGGACTGCCTGGTTCCCGGTATCGGAGAGATCATCGGCGGATCCCAGAGAGAAGATGATTACGACAAATTAAAGCAGCGTATAGAAGAGCTGGGAATGACTGAGGAGCAGTACGGATTCTATATGGATCTCAGAAAATACGGCTCCACCAGGCATGCAGGCTTCGGCCTCGGCTTTGAAAGGGCTGTCATGTATATAACAGGCATGGAGAACATCAGGGACGTACTTCCCTTCCCCAGAACAGTAGGTACCTGCGAACTGTAAGATGAAAAGAGCGATCTCGTTTTTCCTCACAATTGCATTAGTGACAGCGCTCGGCGTGAACGCTTTTGCTGCCCGTTCCACAGAACAGATCAAAAAGGAACAGGCTGAGTCTCAGCGCAATCTTGCGGCTGCAGAGGAGGAGGCTTCCGACATCCAGAGCGAAAAATCCATGACCGAGGAGGAACTGGAGGAGAATAAGGAGCAGCTGGCCCGGGTCATCACATCCGTATCCATTATCGAGGATGAAATAAAGGCAAAGGATGTGGCGGTAGACGAGGCCGAGAAGCAGTACGAGGAAGCAAAGAAGAAAGAGGAAGCCCAGTATAAGGCTATGAAGCGCCGTATCCGCTACCTCTATGAGCATGGGGGAACGAACGCCTATGCGGAGTTCTTTTCGGGCGGATCCAGCTTTGCGGACATTTTGAACCGCTCTGCCTATGCGGAGGAAATATACGAGTACGACAGGAGCCTGCTGGAGGATTACCAGGAGGCCAAAAAGAGGGTTAAGGAAAGCGAAGAGAAGCTGCAGCAGGAACTGGATGAGCTGACCGAGATAAAGAATACCTACGAAGAAGAATCCGATGCGCTGGAGCAGACCATTGCCGAGCAGAAGGAAAAGGTAGAGGACTTCGATAACCAGCTGGCAAGCGCCAGGGCGAAGGCCAGCCAGTACAAGAACCAGATAGCGGCGCAGAATAAAGAGATAAGGGATATCGCGGAAGCAGAGGCGAAAGCCGCCGCAGCTAAGAAAAAAGCTGAGGAAGAGGCAAGGAAGAAGGCAGAGGCCGAAGCGAAAAAGAAGGCTGAAAAAGAAGCTAAGAAGAAGGCCGAAGAAGGCAGGAACGAGGACAGCGGAGACCAGGAGGAAGAGTATGCTCCCGAGGAAGAGGGAGAATACGAAGAGGAAGAGAAGGAAGAAAAGAAATCTGACAGCGGAGGCTCCGGTATCGGCAGCCAGATAGCTTCCTATGCCCAGCAGTTCCTTGGCAATCCCTATGTATCGGGAGGCACCAGCCTTACCGACGGAGCAGACTGCTCAGGCTTTACCCAGGCAGTGTATTCGCACTTCGGTTATTCCATACCGAGAACCAGCTGGGAACAGCAGTCGGCAGGCCGGGGAGTATCATATTCCGATGCCCAGCCCGGGGATATTTTCTGCTATTCCGGACACGTGGGGATCTACATCGGCAATAATACGATCTGCCATGCTTCAACCCCCGAAACCGGCATAAAGCTGACTCCCGCCACCTACAGAGATATCATAACCATCAGGCGTATTGTATAACTCAACATGTCATTCTGAGCGGAGCGAAGGATCTTGTCGTAAAACGTGCGTAATTTGTCGCCGGATTCCTTGTGTATACAGGGGATCCGGTGTATTTTTTTCTAAGATAGAAAAACTGGCAGTTTTCTGCTTTTTTGTGAGGGAAAAAGATGAAGAAAAATTGGAAAAGCGGCTTAGCCGTACTGGTTCTCGCAGCACTTCTGCTTCAGTCGGGAGCCCATGTGATCTCAAATGTCCTGGACTACGACAGGGACTATGCCATGGCCGATGACGACCTGGAGGAATACGAGAGCAATGATTCCGATGACAGCTCTGATGAGGAGTCTAATGAAGAAGACTCCGCAGAGGAGGAATCATATGATGACTCTGCTGATGAGGACTCTTACGAGGAAGAGTCTTTTGAAGAGAACTCTGACAGCAATGAGAGCTCCGACGGGGGAGAGAGTTATGAAGAGTCCTTTGAAGGAAGCCGGGAGGAAGGCGGCGAAGCTATAGAAGAGAGCGAGCCGGCAGATCAGGGAGAAGAACCTGAAGAAGAACCGGCTGATGAAGCAACAGAAGAAAGTACGGAAGAAGCCACGGAGGAAGCCACGGAGGAAGCAACCCTCGCGGCATCTTTTGATGTAAACCTCACAGTAAGCTATCAGGACGATAAAGGAAACAGCCTTAGAGATACAGAAGATCTGGATATTGAAGAGAATTCAGTCATCATCATGAAGAGCGCCGCTCCTTCCATAAGCGGTTACGAGTATGAGAACGCACTGCTTGAATTCACGGATCAGGACGGTGAAGACCAGAGAGGCACCATCCAGGCAGTACGTTACATATCTGAGGACGGGGAGAACGACGGATACGCATTCACGGTGAAATATGACGGCGAAGGAAGCGACTGGATCGCTATCACCGGAGACGGCAATATCACCTTAAACTACAGCGCGATTGAAGAGGAAGAAGCTTCCACTGAGGCCGCCGAAGAGAGTTCGACCGAAAGCTCAACCGAAGAGGCAGAAACAGAAGAGGCCGGTGAGAGCAGTACAGAAGCTTCAACCGAAGCACCTGCTGAGGAGATCGGCAGTACCGAAGCTTCCACAGAAGCATCCACAGAGGAAGCCACAGAAACAGTAAGCGGAGATGAGGTATCAGGCGTGAAGCTTGATATCGAAGAAGAGCTGGTAAGCGGAAATGAGCTTGCGGCAGAAGAGAGCTCCACAGAAGAAGCTGTAAGCGACAATGAGGTGGTAAGCGGAGTGACCATCAGCGAAAACGCAGCTGAGGAAGGTGAAACGATCACCCTTCCCGTTGTAGACGTGGATGCATCTGTTGTGGATGAATTCGGCTATGAGATAGATCCGGAATTCACCCATATACCTCTTGATTTTGACGGATACCTTGCCCTTGACGATCCTGAGAATCCTCCTGTAAAGAAGGTCCGCAAGGCTTCGGGACAGGTCTTCTTTATCACAACCTATACCGACTATGAGTTCTCCAAGGCCACCCTTAACGGAGAAGTGATCAAGGGCCTGAAGAAGGAAGAGGCCGTACAGGCTCCCGGTGAAGAAGAGGATGAAGATAAGGGCTTCTTTGCAGCGCTGGTAGAGGCTGTAACAGGCGGCGGCGACAAGGATAAGGAATACTCTTACTCCTATACCACCGACGGTGAGAACTTCACGACCCTCGAGCAGGATGCAACTGTTACTCTTGAGTACAAGCTGGGTGAAAACAACAGGACAAGCTATGTATATGAGGATGACAGCGTTATCGTTACTGCGCTGATACAGGATCCCAACGCTCTTCCCGACAATGCGGAGCTCAGAGTCATTCCCATAACCGGCGGCGAATTCGACTCTGCAATGAGCAGGATGAATGCATCCGGCAGCGGAGACGAAGAGGACAAGACAGTTTATGATGAGAGCAATACCCTGCTCTATGACATCAGCTTTGTAGTACCCGCAGACGAAGAGGGCGGAGCCGAGACCGAGGTTGAGCCCGCTGAAGGCGCTGTAAAGGTAACCTTTGAATTCAAAAATAATCAGTTAAGCCAGGGACTGGGGGCAACCGATGCGAAGAGCATCACCGTTACCCACTTCCCTGATGGTTCAGAAACCGTTGAAAAGATTTCCACCGACTCAGCATCGGTATCAGGATCCGAGGAGGTGTCCTTTTCATCATCAAATTTTAGCAAATACGCCATCACTGCCGGTCAGGATGGCGGACTGAATATCACATTAAGATTTGTGGACGAAAATGAATCAGGCGTTTCCGTAGATCTTGGAGACCAGAAGATACACGGATATATTGAGGGATCTGACGGTTCATTTGGCTATGTGGCTTTCCAGAAAAAGAATGATTCCGGAATGTATACCGCATCTGTCCGGAATCTTTACAGGAATGAAAACTGGCAGCTTAAACAGCAAAATATAAGGGATGATGTAAACTACACCGTTCAGATAGGGACAAGTAAGGCTGACAGCATAGGTAATCAGTGGTGGATGCCTGAATACAGTCAGAGCGGCATGCAGCCCTTTGTTAAAGGCACGCTCATCGGAAACAGCTGTTCCATTACAGAAGAAACAGATGAGATACCTTTATCGAAAGGCATTACCAATACTGTCTATGTCGTAGTAAATAACTTTGGCGGCCCCGGCAGTGATAACTATCAATCCATACTCGGAGAAGCGATCAATTTCGGCGTTGTGACCGGATCGCTGATCGGAGGCGAAGCCAGGACCAATTTTGCTACAGGTAATATCGAGTCCTTCGAGCATCAGATGGGAAATGACATAGTCAATTCTTCCAGGCAGACATTTATCATTCCCAGTATTTCCGGCGGACAGCAGATACATATAAAGGGAGCGGATGCCATTGTATGGACTACAAAGGAGATCATAGAAGGATCGCAGAATCAGCCCAGGACAATCTGGCATGAAAAAGACGGTGACACGAATAATCCGATCCAGCATATAGTATTTCAGGAGTACACCGAGGATTATCTGAAAGGATTAGCGGGGAGGCTCCTGGATCAGGGGAAGAGCTCCTCGGCAGCACTGGCTTCCAGAAAAGACAACGCAGGTTTCAGTTTTTCAAATGACAATCCGCCTTTCTGTGACATTGATCTGACCGGAAGAGGTGCGGGCTGCTTCTATGTGACTATAGACGAAGATCTGTATTCGAAGATTATCGGAGGAGGATCCGGAAGCGGAAGGCTTCGTATTAAAAAGGACGATGACCAGACGATTGTTTTTAATGTTACCAAGTCCGGTACCGCTGAATTATGCAAGTATGTAATAGCAAGGAACGGATCAAATAACTACAACGACTGTCAGAATTATACGGAACCGGGCGGAGATGTAGTTTCAAAAACTGTAGTATGGAATTTCATTAATGCAGATACCGTTGACGCTCATGAAACATCTGCTATAGTTCTTGCTCCGAATTCCAAGGTATTATCTACATCCGGCAAGTGCGGCGGATGGCTGATCGCAGGAAGTGCCAGGGTAAGCGGTGCAGCCTGGGTAAATAATAACAGCAATCCCCAGCCGTATGAACCGGGCAATTACAACAATCCGACAGAGCCTGAAGGGACAAAGTACGGTTCTCTTACCGTACACAAGGTTGTTACAAGAATACCCGTAGGATTTGGATCGACGAGTTTACAGGACATTATCTACAAGGTTAAATTCAGGATAACCAGGGTGGATGTAACTCCTAATGAGGTTGTCGGTACTATTGACCGCAGCGATGCTTATTATGCGGGTAACAGTAATTATAAGCTGGATAATCTTCCCTATGGACAGTATAAGGTCGAGGAATTAGATGCTGATTATCAGGACTATAAGTATGTGACCACCTACAATTACGGCGAGTTTAATGAAGGAACCGAATTATCAGAGAGCCCGATAGTTACGATCGGGGATGATGATCCGGATCCTATGATCACCGTTCACAACAAGTATTTCGGAAAGAAGAATGTAAGCGTAACAAAGGTATGGAAGGACAGTGAAGGAAATGCTCTTTCATCCCACCCTGACTCCGTTCAGGTTAAGCTGAAGTCTTCCGAAAACAATGACATTGGTACAGTTACCCTTAATGACGGGAATAACTGGAGCCACACATGGGAGAGACTTGAGGCTCTGACAACCGCAGGCGCTGATATAACATACAGCGTTGAAGAAGTTAATACACCCGGGTTCACAAGCGTGATCACCGGAAACGAGACAGACGGATTCGTGATCACAAATACGGTTCAGACCGGAAGCCTTAAAGTAACCAAGTCGGTAGTGGCTGACAGA
The DNA here is from genome assembly GCA_024683935.1 of Lachnospiraceae bacterium. Next base: position 74,227 of record JAIKXV010000025.1, read on the forward strand.
GAAGAGGATAAGAATAAGGACGAATTTGACTTTACCGTAACCCTTACTGACAGCAAGGGCGGAAATGTATCCGGAACCTTTGGCGGAACTGTCTTTAGTAACGGCGTTGCTTCATTTAAGCTGAAGAATGGCCAGGAAAAGCTCATCAGCGGAATACCCGTGGGAACAGCCTACACCGTTACAGAGACGGCCAATGATGATTATATCGTTACCAAGAGCGGAGATACCGGAACCATAAGTTCAGCTGAATCAACTGCCGCATTCACCAATACAAAGGATGAGGGCGGACTGACCGTTACAAAGACCGTTGAGAGCAGCGTGGCCGTTGACCAGAATATGGAATTCGGTTTCACCGTGAAACTCGATGATGCGGGCGTAAACGGTACCTATGGCGATATGAGCTTCACAAACGGCGAGGCAAATATCAAGCTGAAGAACGGCGAATCAAAGACCGCATCAGGACTTAAGAAGGGTACAGGCTATATGGTAACCGAGAACGGCGAAAAGAATGACAGGCTGGATATCGGTGACATCACCTTTGACGTGGAGAAGAGCGGAACTGCCGGCACAATACCGGCATCGACAGAATCCGCGGCAGTAGCGGCCTTTACCAATAAGAGAACCAGCGGCAGCATTACGATAGCAAAGAATGTTGAAAGCGGAAGAACTGATGATATTAATGCCAAATATACCTTTGATATCAGCTTAAGCGAGGGAATCAGCTTAAGCGGCGAGAACTACAGCATCACAGCCGGAACCGGAACAGTAACCGTTCCCGCAAACTCTTCCGTAAAGATAGAGGGTATCCCCGCAGGAACCGAATACAGCATCACTGAAGCAGCAGCCAGCAGTGAAGGTTTTGATGTAACGGTTCCCTCCAATGCAGAGGGCAAGGTCAGGGGTTCTGAGGATAAGGTGGTTACCTTTAAGAACACCAGACAGACCGGGGCACTCAGCATTACGAAGTATGTTGAGTCTCCCATTCCTTCCGAGGCGGCAGCCGATTATACCTTTACCGTTGCCCTGAGTGACACCGGAATAAATCAGAATATCGGCGGAATCGACTTTACTGACGGATCAGCCACGATCACAGTCAGGGGAGGTGAAACAAAGACCATAACAGGACTTCCCGGCGGACTGGGTTACAGGGTTTCCGAAGCGGAAAATACAAGCTTTACCGTTGAAAGCACCGGCGCAGAAGGAACCATTGGTGCAGACACTTCAGAGGCAGTCTTTACCAACAGGAAGAAGACCGGCGAATTAAGCGTTACGAAGACTGTTGACAGCAGGACTACTGCAGACAAGAGCAGGGACTTCGAATTTAAGGTAATTCTCGGTGACAGCTCCATCGGAGGCGATGATGGAAAGGCATTCGGCGGAATGACCTTTAAGAACGGAACAGCAGCCTTCACGCTTCGGGATGGTCAGACGGTAACAGCCTCAGGACTTCCTGTGGGCGTAAGCTACAGGGTTGAGGAAACTCCCGATCCCGGCTTTGTTACTACAAAGACCGGAGATGAAGGAACCATAGGAACTGAAAGAGCCGAAGCATCATTCACCAATAAGAGGGATGACGGCGGCCTGGTTGTAGGCAAGAGTGTCGTAAGCAGTGTTGCTTCCGATAAGCAGATTGATTTCAGCTTCAGGGTAGAGCTTTCCGATACGACTATAAACGAGACCTATGGCGACATGAGCTTTACCGATGGCATTTCTGTATTCACCCTGAAGGACGGCGAAACAAAGTCGGCTGACGGGCTTCCGAACGGTATAGGATACACCGTGACCGAGGTCGGCGAGACAGAGGATCATAAGCTCACAACTGCTGAGGGAGTGACCTTTAAGGTTGAGAAAACCGGCGTGACCGGAACCATTGATAAAGACCATGCCGGAAAGGCAGAGTTCACGAATAGAAGAGAGACCGGAGAGATCCGTATAACCAAGACGGTGGAAAGCCCCGTTCTTGCTGATCTGGAAAAGGTATATTCCTTTGAGATAGCTCTTAATGATAATACGGTGAACGGAACCTTTGGCGGCGTGATCTTTGACGGCGGCAAGGCCACAGTAACTCTTACAGGTGAAACAGGCAGCAATGAGAAGATCATAACAGGTCTTCCCGCCGGAGCAGAGTTTAAGGTAACCGAGGCTGAGGATCAGAACTTCATTACAAAGTCCGGCGAAACAGAGACTCATTCTACAGCGTTCACGCCTGTGGATGCCTCGGTAAGGAAGCTCGCAGCCTTTACCAACATCAGAAAGACCGGAGAACTTGTGATCAATAAGAGTGTAACCGGAACCACGGATGAGGCGGAGCTTAACGGAACATACGAATTTACCGTTGATCTGGATAACGACAGTATAAACGGCGAAGTTGGCGGAGTTATCTATTATAACGGTACCGCAGATATCAGCATTCCTGTTGTAAACGGTCAGGGTTCAAAGACGATAACGGGACTTCCTCTCGGAACCGGATATACGATTACCGAGAAAAAGGGAGAGAACTTTAACTTTGACGTAAAAATAAACGGAACTGTTAAGGACAAGGCAGAGGGAAGCATAACCGCAGCTTCTTCGGAAAGCTTTGAAAATGCGAGACAGACCGGAAGCCTCAGTCTGAAAAAGACCGTTGACAGCCCGTCCGATACGGATAAGAACGACAGGGAATATACCTTTAAGGCAGTCTTTGATAAGGCCTTAAACGGCGAGTATGACGTGACCGATGAAAAGGGTGCGGTGTCCAGGCTCTCAATAAGCGGAACCGAGCAGACCTTCAAGCTTAAGAATGGCGGAATGGTTACTATTGACGGTCTGCCTAAGGGTCTGGGATACACGGTAAGCGAGGTCATGACAGACGCCGAGAAGAATGATTTCCTGACTACTGTCACAGGAGGCGACAGAAATACAGAAACCAGCGCAGCCGGCAGCATTGACGGCAATAATGATGCGGTAGAATTTAATAATATCAGATCAAAGGGCGCTCTTATCATTCATAAGACCGTGGAAAGTGATCTGGATAAGAACAATAAATACAGCTTCACGATCACCCTTGACGACAAGAGCGTGAACGGCGAATACAGCGGTATCAGGTTCACGAACGGAGTGGGCCGGGCTGTTCTGGGCGACGGTGATACACTGAAGATAGAAGGACTTCCCGACGGAACCGGCTTCAAGGTGGAAGAAGAAAATACCGGGAACATGACTCCTGTTTACCGTGAGGGAACAGTGGGAGTTCTTGACAGCAGCAGCCGTATGGTAAGCTTCGATAATACAAGAAATAAGGGCAGTCTCACCATTGCCAAAGAACTGGTAAGCGATGTGGATGCAGACGGCGATCAGAGCTTTACCTTTGATATCGTGCTGAAGGACAGCAGAGTTGACGGGGACAGCAGCAAGTACGGCGGAACGGCCTTTGATAAGGGCAGGGCTTACGTTACCCTTAAGGGCGGAGAGAGCACTACGATAGAAAACCTGCCCCAGGGTGTTGAGTACGAGATCACGGAGCGTAATCCCGGAAACCTGAAGCTTACGGGAATAACTGTAGATGGTGCGAAGTCCTCGGTTATTAACGGCAAGGGATCCGCAAAGGGTGTGATCAAAGCCGAGAACTCTGTGGCATTTGAGAACAGCCGCGGAACCGGGGAAATGGAGATCGTAAAGACCCTGGTAAGTGACGCAGCCGGAGATCAGGATCAGGAATTCACCTTTAACCTTACTCTGAGCGAAACGATCACAAAGGAATACAGCGGAGTTCAGTTCACAGGCGGAACTGCGGTAGTTAAGCTTAAGGGCGGACAGTCAAAGCTCATACAGGGTCTGCCTGAGGGTATCTCCTGCACCGTGAAGGAAGTTGGTGCCGACGGTTATTCCACAACCGCTGACGGTAAGAACTCTGACAGCGTGACTCTTAATATCGGCTCCGATAAGGCTGTGGCTGAATTCGTAAATACCAGAGACACAGCAGACCTCGTGGTTGAAAAGAAGGTTCAGAGCAGCACAGCTGCAGATCATACAAAGGACTTCAACTTCACCGTTACCCTTGGAGATACTTCTATAGGCGGTTCTGAAGGAAAGACCTATGGCGGAATGACCTTTAAGGGAGGCGTTGCAAGATTCACACTGAAGGACGGAGAAAAGAAGACCGCAACAGGCCTGCCTATAGGAGTGGATTACACCGTTACGGAGACAGAGGCCGATAAGAACGGCTTTAGAACAGAGCCTGTGGGTAACAGCGGAACCATAAAGACAGGAGAAAACAAAGCCGTCTTCACCAATATCAGGAATGAGGGCGAAAGCCTTACGGTTATAAAGGAAGTTCTTAACGGAACAAACGACGACCTTGATAAGAAGTTCAAGATCAGGATCGACCTTGCCGGAGATACGGAGATCACAGGAACCTATGGTGATATCACCTTTAATTCCGGCGCTGCCGAGCTTGAACTTAGGAATGGTGAAAGCAGGACAGCACAGAAGCTTCCGAAGGGCATCACCTATACAGTAAATGAGACTCTTTCCGAAAGTGACGGAAAGCTCTATAACGTTACATATGACGGCGAGAGCGGAACAATAGGAGACACGGCGCTTACTGCAAAGGTTACAAATGACAGAAAGACCGGCGGAGATCTTGAGATCAGCAAGACGGTCGTAAACGGAACTGCTTCCGATGCTGACAGGTACTTTACATTCAATATAGTTCTTAATGAGAATGTGAACGGAACATACACAGCAGCGGGATACGGAGATGTGACCTTCACAAACGGAAATGCAGCAGTATTCCTTAAGGCCGGAGAAAAGGCCGTAATAAAGGGTCTTCCTTACGGAGTGACCTACAGGGTTACCGAGACCGATGATCCGAGCGGCTATCTCGCAGCAAACTACAACACGAGTGTGAACGGCACAGCCGGATATGAGACTTCGGGCACCATAGGCGAAGGCTTATCGGCAGCGGTCTTCAGTAATGAGCGTAAGAGCGGCGGACTGAAGGTAACAAAGACCGTCCGCAGCGAATTTGAAGGAGACTTAAGCAACAGGTTTGACTTTGAGGTGAAGCTGGATGATGCTTCTATCGATGGCGACTTCGGCGAGATGAAGTTCAATAAGGGTGTCGCAGAGTTCAGACTTTCGAGCGGACAGTCCCTGACAGCTTCAGGACTTCCTAAGGGAGTTGGCTACACCGTTACGGAAACAGCAGCGGAGTACAGCGGAAAGACCTATTCCGTAAGCTACAAAAATAATAAGAACAGCGGAACTATCACGGAAAATGTGACATCCGAGGTGGAGGTCATCAATACCCCCAATGCAGGAATAGAGATACCTGTACAGAAGATCTACAAGGTCAACGGTGCGGAGGCTCCTCTTCCCGCATCCGGCTTTACCTTCAGCCTGAAGGATGAGGATACCGGAAAGACTCAGCAGATCACCCTTCATGAGAAGACAGGAACATTTACACTCAAGTTCAGCGACAATGAGATCGGAGCCCATAATTATCTTCTTTATGAGGAGTACGGCGGGGATACCAATGTTCAGTACAGCAAGGCGGCCTACAGGATATCTGTCAATGTTACAAAGGATAATGAGGGAAGGCTCGGTGCATCAGGTAATATCGAAAGCCTGAAGAACAGGGAAGATGAGAATACCGAGAAGGTTAATAAGACACTCTTTAAGTCTATCGTGCAGTTCTTTACCGGAACGCCTTTGAAGATCGATACCTGTGCATTCACCAACTACGGAAATGAGATCCGTCTGGTGAAGGTGGACAAGGTGAGCGGAGAAGAGGTTGACGGTGCAGCATTGGCAGTGACCGGACCTGACGGAAAGGAGCAGAGGTATGTTACACCTGCAACCCTCAACGAGGGTCTCGCTCCCGGAAAGTACACGGTTAAAGAGTATGCGGCGCCTTACGGTTACAAGAAAGCAGAACCTTCGGATACCGACTTCTTCACTGTGGCAGATGACGGAACCATCACGGTAAATAAGGGAGAGAATATCTCCTACAACAATAATAACGGAACCATTAATATCGCCTATGCCAATAAACCGTACTTCGGAGAAATGGAATTCAGGAAGCTGAAGGTTTATAAGGAAGGCGGAGAATGGCTGAAGGCTCCGTTCGAGGGAGTGACCTTCGACCTCTATATCTATGGTAAGCCCCAGACCGGAGCACAGCTCGCTGCATCCGGTGTAGTGAACGGCAACTGGTACAAGAAGGGCAGCTACACCACGGATAAGGACGGTTATGTAAAGATTGATAATCTGATCTGGGCAGACTATGCTATAGTGGAAACTGCCAACGGAGATGACAATTACGTCTTTGATCCCCAGAAAGCATATTACTTCAGGATCAACGAAGGAAATCTCGTAGACAGGACCTACTATAACAAACCGATAGAAAACTACAGGAAGGTTGACCCTGCGGTTCAGCCCGGAACGAACAGTTCCAGCAGCTCAAGTACTACCAGCAGTTCCAGCAGCTCCGGCGGTTCAGGCAGCACTACCAGCAGTTCCAGCAGCTCCGGCGGTTCGGGCAGCACCACCAGCAGCTCCAGCAGCTCTGGCAGTTCGGGAACCACAGGCGGAACAGGAGGAAGCTCAGCAGACAGCGGCGCGGCCGGCACAGGTGCTGAAGGCTCCGGTCTGACAGAAGGAGCAGCAGCGGACAGCGGCATAGTTTATGTTGAGACGCCGGATGGCATAATGGGAATCTCTCTGGCTCCAGCACCTGAGACAGGTATAATGGGTATTAAGCTTGATGATGACGTCCTGGGAGTACGTATCGGACCCGACGGCGCAGTGCTGGGCGTAAGAACAGGCCCCGGATCTGAGGTTCTGGGTGACAGACTGGCACCCGCCAACGGAGAAGGCGTGAACCTGATCTTCTGGATACTGATCCTCGCGGCATCGGCTCTTGTGGCAGGAAAGATCATCTATGATGATAAGAAGCGCCGCAAGGCAGCAGTAGAAGAAATGAAGTGATCACAACGAAATAAATGATTAGAGATCAGCCGGGAGCGAAACCCGGCTGATTTTCTTTTTTCGGGCTAAAGCCCTCAGAATTCATTAGTAGTTGCCATTCTTGGCGAAGCGAAGAATCTTATTGATTTACACGGGGAATATAAAATGATATTCTGAAAAAAGCTGAAAAGTATAAGAAAGGGGATTCAGTATATGGCAGTAAAAAGGACGGGGACAGAAAAAGACACAAAAAAGGCTGAGAAAAAAGGGGGATGGAAAGCCAGTTATGATGTGGATCCGGAGGTGCCGAAGTACGGCCGGATACATATGTATCCTCTGGACAATGTGGCAGGGTATGACATCAGGCCGGGCTTTTATGACCTGATGGGTGCTACGGCGATCCCCTGCGGGGTGAATTTCACGATATCATCCAACCAGGCTACAAAGATAGAGCTGCTGCTCTTTAAGAGGGATGCGAAAAAACCCTATGCGGTGATACCTTTTCCGAATAACTACCGGATAGGAAATGTTTACTCGATGATAGTCTTTGATCTGGATATCGAGGACTTTGAATACGCATACCGGGTGGACGGACCGAATGATCCGAAAAGGGGACTGGTCTTTGACAAGACAAAGGTTCTGCTGGATCCCTATGCAAAAGCCGTTACAGGCCAGCATGAATGGGGCACGGCTGTAAACAGCGAGTATCACGCAAGAGTGGTAAAGAATAACTTCGACTGGGGAAATTCGGAAATGCCCCTCACCCCGATGGAAGACCTCATCATATACGAAATGCATGTCCGGGGCTTTACAAAGGATGAATCCTCGGGAGTCCAGGAAGGCCGTAACGGAACATTTGAAGGTGTGCAGGAAAAGATACCCTATCTTAAGGAACTGGGAGTCACAGCGGTGGAGCTGATGCCCATCTTTGAATTTGACGAGATCCTGGGACGCCGGGATTTCCACGGACGTGAGCTGATGGACTACTGGGGCTACAATACTGTCTGCTTCTTTGCGCCGAATACCAGCTATGCCTCTGCAAGGGAACATAACCGTGAGGGCAGCCAGCTGAAATCCCTTATCCGTTCATTCCATGATAACGGGATAGAGGTATTCCTGGATGTGGTATTCAACCACACCGCCGAGGGCAATGAAAACGGACCCTATATCAGCTTCAAGGGGCTGGATAACAATATTTACTATATGCTGACCCCCGACGGCTATTATTACAATTTCTCCGGCTGCGGCAATACCCTTAACTGCAATCATCCCATTGTTCAGAAGATGATAAGGGACTGTCTCCGCTACTGGGTTACAGCATATCGTGTGGACGGTTTCCGTTTCGATCTTGCTACGATACTGGGACGTAATGAGGACGGTTCTCCCATGTCCGAGCCTCCGCTTCTGCAGAGTCTGGCCTTTGACGCGATACTCGGCAAGGTAAAACTTATCGCAGAAGCCTGGGATGCGGGCGGACTCTATCAGGTTGGCTCCTTCCCTTCCTGGAACCGCTGGGCGGAATGGAACGGGCGCTACCGTGATGATATGCGTGCTTTCCTCAAGGGCGACAGCGGCAAGGCCTGGGCAGCCGCCAACAGGATGATAGGATCGCCGGATCTCTATAACGGAGATGCCAGAACCTACAATGCCTCCGTAAATTTCCTCGTATGCCATGACGGCTTCACGCTGCACGATCTCTATGTTTACAATGAAAAGCACAATGAGGAGAATAACTGGGGAAATACCGATGGTATAAATGACAACCTGTCCTGGAACTGCGGAGTAGAGGGAGAGACCACGGATAAGGAAGTGCGGACATTGAGACGACGCATGATGAGAAACGCCATGGCAGCCCTGCTTTTATCCAGGGGAACGCCCATGTTCTTTATGGGAGATGAATTCGGCAATTCCCAGGGCGGCAATAATAATGCCTACTGTCAGGATAATTATATTTCCTGGCTTGACTGGACCAAGCTGGATCTGAATATCAAATTCCATGACTATGTAAGGGATATGATAAAGTTCAGGAAGGCGCACATAGCTATCCGCAAGGAATGTGAGCCCTGCTCATTAATGTTCCCGACTACTTCTGTACACGGAGTGAACCCGTGGAATGCCGATTTTAATAACGATACCCACTATGTTGGAGTGATGTTTGCCGGCAGGAAGCCGAAGGGCAGGGGAGACGATATCGTCTATGTCGCTATGAACACCTACTGGGAAGACATGGAGATAACCCTGCCGGAGCTTTCAATAAGCAGCGGTCTCCGCTGGCTTACCGCCATAGATACCTTCGAGGAAGAACCCTTTATGAAGGGCAAAAAAGAAGCGCCTTCCCGCATAACCGTGAGACAGCGCTCCATTATGGTATTCTGTGCTGCGCCCTTAAAATAACTGACGCTTAATCGTTTGCCGCTTCACGGAAGAGGCGGCATTCGATAAGTTTGTCGATAAGGGGTATCAGTCTGTCGATCGGAACCCCAATGATATTTGATATATCTATAAGGTCATTGCTGCCGTCCGCATAGGCGATGAGATCCTTCAGAGCAAGGGTCTGCTGGTATGTGGTCTTGTCGGACATGGTGGGAACCAGTCCGCGGCGGCCGAGCTGGGGTTCGCCCAGGGTGGTGACCTTAAAGTTCCTGTTGTATTCCAGAGCGTCTATAACCTTCTTCATTACATCAAAGGAGCCCTGCAGTCCGCCGGTGGAGATAAAGTCCAGGTTGTCTGCGGAGGTATGGTATTCGGGGAATACGTGGTATTTCGAACGGCAGAAAGCAACCATCGGAACATCCACACCCGGAGCCTGATACTGTCTCTCATCGGAACCCCTCTTTGTATAATCATAGTCCTTGTACTCGGGATAATGGAACTTCAGTACATTGGACAGTACCTTGTCCGCCAGGGTATTGCCATAGCGGGAATGTACCAGGGAATAGGTCCTGTCATCACCGACGCAGGTAAGGTTGAAAGCTGCCTTCACATGGGACTGGAGGTGCGGCAGGTTTTTGCTGATATAGGTAAGGGCTCCGATGGTTTCCGGTGCCAGTACCAGACGGTAGCTGAAGCGTCTCTTCGGCAGAGAGTACAGGTATCTTGCAAGCTCGATGATAAGGCTGGGACCTGAGCACTCGTTATTTGCCATCGAGGGATGGCAGGTATAGCTTGAGAAGAAGATCTCCTCGTCCCTTTCGCCGGGAAGCAGTATCTCGCCGTAGGTCAGGCTGCCGTCCTTTAATTCCGAGTCGATATATACCAGATATTCGCCTTCCTTCAGATTTACAAAATCATTGTAGGCCATGCAGAAACCCCAGCGCTCCTCATAGAAGCTGGAAGCATAGGGGATCACATCCGGCTGGTCCGGAAGGGTAGTGATGTGTTCCTTCAGTTCATCCAGGGTCACGGTCTTATTCACCGGGATACTGTAGTGCAGTATATGGAGATTATTCTTTTTGAATTCGCAGATAATGTCTCCGCCGGGAGTTCTGATATAGGCGTCATTGATATTCCATTCTTTCGGTACCTTCCAGTCCAGCACCTGGGTGCCGGTGGGAACTTCGTGCATCTCAAAGGGGATATCGGGTATCTCCGCCTGCAGCAGACGGAAGGTTTCCCTCACGCCGTTTCCCATGATGCTCCTGCAGATCGGGAACATCCTCGTGCACAGTCCGTACATTCTTCTTCCTTCGTTCATTAAACAACCTCCTGTTTATTATTCCTTGAGGGGCAGAGATCACTCAAAAAGCATTCACCGCATTTCGGGTTTCTGGCGGTGCAAATCGTCCTCCCCAGGGTTATGAGCTGCAGATTGATGGCTGACCACTGTTCCTCCGGCAGCTTCTTCATCAGATCGAACTCTATCTTTACCGGATCCTCTTCCTTTGTTATACCAAGCTTCCGGGAAATACGCTTTACATGCGTGTCCACGACCACCGAGGGAATGTGGAAAATGTGCGTCCTTACCACATTGGCGGTTTTACGGCCCACTCCCGAGAGGCTTGTAAGATCCTCGAGCCCGGATGGCACCTCATCATTGTAAACCTCGTGGAGCCTGGTGCAGGCTTCTATTATATGCATGGCTTTCGCGTGGTAGAAGCCGACGGAATGGATGTCCTTTTCCAGCTCCGCAAGATCTGCCTCCGCAAAGTCCTTTACGCTTTTATATTTCCGGAAGAGATCCTTTGTGACCATATTCACCCGCTCGTCGGTGCACTGCGCTGACAGCATGGTGGCGATCAGGAGCTCGTGGGGATTTCCGTAATCCAGGGTGGGCTCCGGGATATTTCCGTATTCTTTATTCAGTCTGTCTGTGATAGCTGCGGTTTTCTTTGTCATGCCACTATATCCATCAGAGTCTGTATTTCCTTCAGACTGCTCAGTATCTCTCTTTTTTGAACGACGCCATCTTCCAGAGCCTCTGCCTTTTCGATCAGTTTTTCCAGGGAATCCCGGTCTTCACTTCTGAGATAAAGACGACCCAGATCCTGCCAGCAGGCGGTGATATCGCAGCCGATCGAGACCGCAAATTCCAGAAGCTCCCGGGCTTCTCCTTCGTAGCCTGCTTTTATATAGGAAGAGGAAAGACCGGTCAGGGTGCGGCAGAGGGTGATATAGCGCTGGTCTGCCTTTGACAGCTCCTCCAGATTTTTGTTTCCGTAGGACATCCTTATATCAGTATTGCTGATACCGGACAGGTCTATGATGTCCTTTTTCGTAAGGTTGTCCAAAATTTCCTGATACTCCTTGATTCGGGGATCATCTGTGCTAATATGGATTGGCAGGTTATCGGGAACCTTTACAAAATCGAGATCGTCGGTGGATCTCTCCGGAGCACGGTATGAATCCCGTTCTTTTTTCCAGAATTCATCCTGAGCTTTTTTGCTCCGGGCATTGCTTTTCCGTATGGCGTTGTTTATCACGAGACCCATCAGGACTACGCTTGTCAAAGTAAGGAGTTTCATCTATAATCTGTATAGTTTGAGCGGTATTTTATTCAGAAACCGCTATATGTTGTATCTAAAACATCTCTTCTGCCCTTTTGGCAGGGGAAAAGGAGCTTTATTTACCGCAATGAATTTCTTCAGGTTTTTTAATAAGAGGAACAGGAAAAAGATCGCGACCATAATAGTGATAGTACTGATCGTTGCCATGATCCTTATGTTCCTTCCGGGGAATTGATGATCCCGATAACAGTATAACATACAAGGACACGATATGAGAAAAATTATACATACACTTGTCATTATGACATTCCTCTCTCTCATATCCGCCATTCCTGTGGCTGCGGCCGACGGGACTCTGATAAAAGAAGGGGTTTATGCCGGGAAGGTGGATCTCTCCGGTATGACGGAGAGCGAAGCGATGAGCGCGGTGGATTCATATATAAAGGATCTCGACAACGCGGAGCTGATCCTTAACTGTGTAAGCGGGAATACCGTAGCGGTAAAGCCTGCTGATTTTTCAGTTTCCTGGGGCAACAGGGAGATAGTGGCCGACGCCGTATCTCTTGGCAGATCCGGCAATGTCATCAGGCGGTTCAAGGATCTTTCCGACCTGAAAAAGCACAAAAAGGTATATGACATCGAGCTTGCGATGGATGATGAAGCACTGAAACAGGTGCTTACGGAGAAGTGCGCGGCATATAACACCAATCCCAAAAATGCGGAGCTGATCCCCGGAGAGGGCGGAAACTTCACTATCATTGAAGGAGAGGAAGGAGCAGCGGTCAATGTGGATGCTTCCCTCGAAGTGGTGGAAAACTATATAGCAAATGATCTTACGGCAGAGGGCGGCGCCGTGGATCTGGTGATAGAAACGGTAAAACCAAAAGGAGATACCGAGACCCTTTCCAAGATAAAGGATAAGCTCGGCAGCTTCACCACAAAGTATGAGACCAGCGGTGCTGACAGAAGTGCAAACATCGCTACCGGCTGCAAGCATATAAACGGAACCCTGCTCTATCCCGGAGAACAGTTCTCGGTATATGAGCACGTGAGTCCCTTTACCGAGGAGAACGGATATCACCTTGCAGGATCCTATCTGAACGGTCTCGTGGTTGAGTCCCTCGGAGGCGGTATCTGTCAGGTGTCTACCACCCTTTATCAGGCGGTGCTCCGGGCCGAGCTTCAGGTGGACGAGAGAAGCAACCACTCCATGGTCGTGGATTATGTGCCCCATGGCGGGGATGCGGCCATAGCGGGAACGGCCAAGGATTTTAAGTTTACTAATAATACGGAGTATCCGATCTATATAGCGGGACAGACCGGCGGAAAGGCGATTACCTTCACTCTCTACGGAGTAGAGACAAGGGATATGTCAAGGAGGAGCCTGGATTTTGAGAGTGTTGAACTGTCAAAAGAGGAGCCGGGGGCCGATCAGGTTGTGGGAGATCCTGAGTCTCCTGCAGGATCTGTGCATACCCAGTCTGCCCATACAGGATACCGCTGTGAATTCTGGAAGATCATAAAGGAAGACGGCGTAGAGAAAGACCGTGTGAAGATCAGCACCAGCACCTACAAGGCGGTTCCGAAGATCATTACAATAGGAACGGCAACCGACAATGAGGTGACGAAGGCTGCGCTGAATAATGCCATTGCTACCCAGAACCCGGATTATGCCAAGGCTGTGGCGGCGTCCGTGGCCCTTGACGGAGGAGCAGGTGCGCTGGCGGAGCAGCAGATGGGTGCGGCGGCTGCGGCAGCGGAAGCGCAGCAGGCAGAAAACGCCGGTGAAGGCGGCGCGGAGCCTGAGGCTCAGCCCCAGCAGGAACAGCATGAGGAGCATCAGGAGTACCGTGCAGAAGATGAAGAAGAGCCGGACGGCTGAGACCATAGTAATCACCAAATGGACAGGCCTGAAGGGCAGCGCTCTTATCGCTGAGAAAAAGGAAGAAGAGCTTTTAAAATATTTCTCACCCTGCTTCGTGGATACGGTGAAGGATTTTGGGAACCTTCTTTCAAACGAGGCGGAGGAAGAACTCCTCGGGGAATACGGGATCGGTTCCTTCCGGGAGATCAGGGAAGGCGGAGTGTATGGCGCCCTCTGGGACATGGCGGAGGAAAGGGATACGGGTATCAGCGTATATCTGAAGGATATCCCGATAAAGCAGGAAACCATAGAGATAGCAAATTATCTCGACTTTGATCCCTATCTCCTTTTATCATACGGTTCATACCTGATTTTTACGGACAGAGGATATGAGCTTATGCGGGCCTTGCGGGAAAAGGGACTGCCGGCCGCCATGATCGGAGAAACAACGGACAATAATGACAGGGTCGTGATAAATAACGGAAGCAGAAGATTCCTGTCACCCAGATATGAAGATGCATTGAACTCTGTCATCCTGAGCTAATATTGTCATCCTGAGCAATAACGACGCATATCATACATCCCAGATGCATGATGCCGCCCCGGCGAGGGGTTGCGAAGCAACAGGAAGGATCTTTTCAACACATATAAGGAGCAAAAAACTGATGGATAAAAAGGAAACCCGGATCAGAATACTGAAAGCCATAGAACATGAGGCGAGAGTTGACATTGCGGAGCTTGCGGTACGCCTCGGCATGGATCAGACTGACATCCTGAATGAAATGAATGAGATGGAAAAGGAGGGAGTGATCTGCGGCTACCTTACCCTGGTGGACTGGGACAAGACAGACGAGCAGACGGTTACAGCTCTTATCGAAGTGCGCTGTACTCCCCAGAGAGGACAGGGCTTTGATGTGGTGGCGGAACGTATATACAAATTCGCTGAGGTCAACAGCGTCTATCTGATATCCGGAGGCTTTGACCTTCTGATCACGATAGAGGGCAGAACCTTAAAGGAGATCTCCAGATTTGTAACGGAGAAGCTCTCCGCCCAGGAAGCGGTGCTTTCCTGCGCAACCCATTTTATACTCCGCCGTTATAAAGATCACGGAACGATCCTGGCTAAAAAGTACGAAGATGAAAGGCAGCTTATAACACCATGACAGATCCTATATCCAAAAGAGTCACGGAGTTAAAGCCCTCCGGCATCAGAAAATTCTTTGATATAGTAAGCGAGATGAAGGATGCGATCTCCCTCGGCGTGGGAGAACCTGATTTTGACACCCCCTGGCATATCAGGGATGAGGGCATCTATTCCCTTGAAAAGGGCAGAACCTTCTATACCTCGAATTCCGGACTGAAAGAGCTTCGTAACGAGATCACAAAGTATGTAAAGGAATCCCAGGGCATAGATTATGATCCCCTGCATGAGGTTCTTATAACCGTGGGAGGATCGGAGGCCATCGACCTTGCCTGCCGTGCACTCCTTAATCCCGGCGACGAGGTCATAGTTCCGGAGCCCAGTTATGTTTCCTATATTCCCTGTACGGTAATGGCAGGCGGGAAGCCTGTTATCATAAACCTGAAGGAAGAGAATGAGTTCCGTCTGCAGCCTGAAGAACTGGAGGAGGCGATCACAGATAAAACCAAGCTCATGGTCCTTCCTTATCCGAATAACCCCACCGGGGCCATAATGGAGAGAAAGGATCTGGAAAAGATAGTAGATATTATCATCAGGAATGATATCTATGTGATAAGTGACGAGATATATGCCGAGCTTTCCTATAATGAGAAGCATGTGAGCATTGCAGCCTTCCCGGGAATGAAGGAGCGGACCATATATATCAACGGCTTTTCCAAGGCCTATGCCATGACCGGCTGGAGGCTCGGATACGCCTGTGCTCCCGCAAATATCTGCGTCCAGATGACGAAGCTTCATCAGTTCTGCATAATGTGCGCTCCGACAACCAGCCAGTATGCAGCGATTGAGGCTCTGCGCCACGGGTCCAATGATGTAAAGGAGATGAGGGACGCCTACAACGAGCGCCGCCGTTTCCTTATGCATGAGTTTAAGAAAATGGGTCTGCAGTGCTTTGAGCCCTACGGAGCTTTTTACGTATTTCCGAGCATTAAGGAATTCGGCATGACAAGTGAGGAATTCTGTACGGAGCTCTTAAAGAAAAAGAAAGTTGCGGTGGTTCCCGGAACGGCCTTCGGTGAATGCGGAGAGGGCTTTGTCAGGATCTCATATGCATATTCCATTGATAATCTGAAGGTCGCTCTCGGCCGGATAAATGAATTTATAGAGGAACTGCGGGCCGGCCGGAAGTAGGAGGTACTTTGCCTTGAAAATGCGGAGAACACTATATTTAAAGTTTCTGCTTATATATGTGCTCTTCGGCATAGCTGCGGTCATTGTCATTGCCACCTTTACGAGCCGCAGGACATTGCAGCACCTGACCGACAGGGCAGCGTCCTCCCTGTACAGGGAAGCAAGCCTTATCGCATCCAATTATGCGGTGCAGATCTACGATAAGGACGAGAATGCGAAAAACCGGGCGGAGATGCAGCTGAAGGCCATCGATACCTATATTTCCGCCGATATCTGGATAATCAATAATGAAGGAAAAGTACTCTTCGATTCGAGGCAGAATATCGATGCTTCGGATAACGTGGTGTACGGGGATTTTAACCCCGCCGTGTCCGGTGGTTATTATATGACCGGCGACTTCTACGGAGCTTTCAAGGAAGAGGCGATAAGCGTCTTTTCCCCTATCACGTCAAATTTCAAAGTCATGGGATACGTGGTAATACACCAGTCCATGAAGTCTATAATAGCTTCCCGGAATGAAATACTGAATATCATGTACCTGACCATGGGCATCATTCTGCTGCTGTCACTTATGATCCTGGCAGGCTTCACGGCCTTCGTGTATGTGCCGCTGAAGAGGATAACCACAGCTGCCGAGGAGTACGCCAAGGGCAATCTCACCTTTGTTTCCAATGAAGCCCACCGCCATGACGAGATGGGATATCTCGCGGGGACCCTGGAATATATGGCAAGCGAGATCGCGAGATCCGAAGAGAACCAGAAGAAATTCATTGCCAATGTATCCCATGATTTCCGTTCACCCCTGACTTCGATAAAGGGATATTTGAATGCCATGCTGGACGGCACCATTCCGCCTGAAATGCATGAGAAGTATATCTCCATCGTGTCCAATGAGACGGACAGGCTTACGAAGCTTACCAACGGGCTGCTGGAATTGAATACCCTGTCCAGCCGCGGATCCATGGTGCTGGAGACTACGGATTTCGACATCAATGCTGTTATTAAACGTACTGCGGAGACCTTCGGCGGCACCTGTACCGCAAAGAAGATAAATATCGAGCTGGTGCTTACGGGGAAAAAGCTCTTTGTCAGGGCGGACATGAGCAAGATCCAGCAGGTGCTCTATAACCTCCTTGATAACGCGATCAAGTTCTCGCATGTGAATTCGATAATAAAGATAGAGACCACGGAGAAGAGCGAGAAGATATTTGTGTCCGTAAAGGACAGCGGCATAGGCATCCCGAAGGAATCTGTGGGTAAGATCTTTGACAGATTTTATAAAACAGATCTGTCCCGCGGAAAGGACAAGAAGGGGACGGGTCTCGGTCTTTCCATAGTAAAGGAGATCATTCAGGCTCATAATGAAAATATCAATGTTATATCGACTGAAGGCGTCGGCACTGAATTCATTTTCACTCTGCCGAAGAGCAATATTGAAATGTAGGAGATTTCATCCTGAGCGTAAGCAAAGGATCTTATGAGGAGAACACCATGAACTACGGCAATATCAAATACTACGACATAGCAGACGGAGCGGGCGTCCGCACCACACTTTTTGTGTCCGGCTGCACCCACCACTGCAGGGAGTGCTTCCAGCCTGAGACCTGGGACTTCGGTTTCGGAGAGGAATTCACTGAGGAGACGGAGAACGGGATAATAGAATCCTTAAAAGAAGATGTGGTGGAAGGCCTTACCCTTCTCGGGGGAGAACCCTTCGAGCCGGAAAATCAGAAGGTGCTGCTGCCTTTCTTAAAAAGAGTCAGGGAGGAAGTGCCCGGAAAAACCATCTGGTCCTATTCCGGATATACCTGGGAGGAACTTAACGATCCGGACAATAAGCGCTGCCATACAGAGGACACCCTGCCCATGCTCAGGCTTCTGGATATCCTGGTGGACGGTGAATTTCATATAGAAGAAAAGAATCTGGCATTACGGTTCCGGGGCAGCGCCAATCAGAGGGTGCTGGATGTAAAGAGCTCCCTTGAAAAAGGCCTGCCGGTCCTCTCCGAATATAACGAGAAAGAGAAAATAGCGGTTACGCGGTAATTGTTTTGATTTTTGAACAAAAATATTTATAATATATCCTAAAGAAAAAGCAAAAACATCCGATAAACTTATTGTAAATGGAAATAACTGTGGCATGGAGGCTGCAGAAGCAAACGACAAGGAAAGGAGGAGTCGGAATGCGCATAGATGCATTATCAACCATTCAGAACGTATACGGAACCCAGCCGAAAAGGAAGACGGCGTCCGTATCGCAGACCAGTTACGGAAGAGATGCGGTAGAAATATCCAGCATCGGAAAGAGCTTTCAGATAGCAAAGCAGGCTGTTAAGGATGCAGATGATATCCGCCAGGAAAAAACGGCTCCGTTAAAGGAGCAGGTGAAAGCCGGTACTTACGATGTATCCGGTGAGAGCTTTGCTGAAAAGCTCATGGAGAAGCTCGGGCTCTAAGACCCGGCATTAAGAGAGGTAGTTTCAGTTGGCCAGTTTAATGGAAGAACTGATCCGTGTATTGGACGCGGAAGAAGAAAAATATAAAGACCTTCTCGAACTATCGAAAAAGAAAACTCCCGTCATAATCGAGGGAGACATTCAGAAACTTCAAAAGATCACGGATGAGGAACAGTTGATTGTCGATGAAGTAGCTGCCCTGGAGCAGAAACGGCAATCGGTGATGGATGACATCGCCAATGTGCTTAACACGGATGTTAAGACTTTGAAGCTTTCGTATCTCGAAGAGGTACTCGGGAAAAGACCTAAAGAACGTGAGGATCTAGCTCTCGTTCATGACCGGCTCAAAGCCACAATCGGTGAGCTGATGGTGATCAACAACCAGAACCGCGAACTGATCCGACAGTCCCTGGACATGATCGATTTTAATCTGTCGCTGGCTAAAGCAATGAGGACAGCGCCGGAGACAGGAAATTACACTAAGAACGCATCCAATGCGGGTAGTGTTTTAGGAAGTGCCCAAGGCGGCTTTGATGCCAAACAGTAAGTGACGGCTCCGTGCCGGAAAGAATTGTTTGAGGTGATCATATGCCGCTTTTGAGCGCTCTTTATGTTGGAGCATCAGGTTTACAGACGAGCCAGAATGCGCTCAACACAACAGCACACAACCTTGCAAACATTGATACCACAGGCTACACGAGGCAGCAGGTATTACAGGGAAACAGGGAACTCATTAAGATAGGTGAGTCCTATAATAACACCCTGCAGTCCGGACTCGGAGTGGCTTATACTGATGTCCGTGCAGTGAGGGATGAATTCCTCGACAGGCAGTACAGGACAGAATCAGGCAGATCAGCCTATTATTCCACCAGTTATGAAGTAGTTTCGGAGATCAACACTCTTTTTGGAGAGACAGAAGGAACCGAGTTCCAGACTTCCCTTCAGAATCTTCGTGATGCACTGGAGAACCTGTCAAAGTCTCCGGCGGACGCTACGGTACAGGCAGCACTTGTCAGCACCGCATCCCAGTTCCTTGACAGGGCTAACGCAGTATATACCGACCTGCAGACCTATCAGGAAAACCTGAATCAGCAGATCAAGGACCAGGTCGACAAGATAAATGAATATGCAAAACAGATCGCAGATCTCAATGTAAAGATCACCGCGTATGAGGTATCCGGGATAGAGAGCCCGAATGACCTCCGCGACGCCAGGGATCAGATACTGGACGAGCTCTCAGCATACGGACGTATCGATTACAGGGAAGATCTGTACGGCAGGGTAAAGGTATTCTTCGAGGGAGTGACCCTGGTGGATGAAGATGATACCAACCCTATGGCAGCCGCGGTTCTTCCCGGTGATGAAGACAGCGGATATGTTACTCCCGCATGGGAGAGATACGATAACCAGAAGGTTTTCAACCTTACCCAGCCTGTGAATGCGGATATCGGATCAGACAGCGGATCCCTGAAGGCTCTGTATTTCACCAGAGGTTATAAGAGCGGAACCTGGAATGATCTGGAAAAGAGTAATTATCCGGATCCTGAATTTGCAGATAAGCAGAAAACCGGAGAAATTGGTTTTGAGGCCTACGATGAAGCAGGAAAGGTTTCCTTTGTGGGACCTGCGGGCTTCAATATTTCAGAAGTTCAGGCTGAGTTTGACAACCTTATCCACAATATCGTAACCAGGATAAATGACATCCTGACAGATAATCATACAAATGGTTCACCGGAGCTGTTTACCAGGATAACAACCCACAATTCTCCCACTAAGACGGACAATGCGATTGCTACTACATCCGCCGATATTGAGGCGCTGGAGCTCACAAAGGATGCGGAAGGTGTAAATTACGAAAAGGCGACCTACACCACTCCGAACCTGATGATCAACAAGGATCTTCTCCGTCAGCCCACACTTCTGAGCGATGTAGGATATGGCGGCTTTGTTAAGAGTGACCAGACAGTGGATTACGAGAAGGCAAAAGAGCTTGCAGACCTCTTTACCACGGAAAAGGACAATCTTAATCCGAATACGGTCACTCAGTTCAGTTACGAGAACTACTATATAAACATAGTGAATCAGTACGCAAACTACGGCAATACCTACAGAAGCGTTTCTCTGGGCCAGGAAGCCTCGGTTCTAAGCATCGACAATTCCAGACAGCAGGTGGTGGGTGTTTCAGATAATGAAGAACTGACAAAGATGATCAGATTCCAGAACGCATACAACGCCAGCAGCCGTTACATCAATACCGTGAACAGCATGCTGGATACACTGATCACTTCACTGATCTAAATTCATGAGAAATAGCCTTCCCCTTGAGGGTAGGGCATCACGAAGCAACAATAGCCTTCCCCCTGAGGGTAGGGCATCACGAAGCAACAATAGCCTTCCCCTCTGGGGAAGGGGGACCGCGAAGCGGTGGATGAGGCATCGGCATCACCGCCCAGGAGGTAATACATGGGTACATCTCAATTTTTCGGGCTGATGATCGGATACTCCGGTCTGACAGCATACCAGGTAGCAGAAAATACAGTGGCCAATAACGTGGCCAACGTGGAGACCGAAGGCTATTCCAGACAGTACGCCGAGAGGAAGGCTTCAGATGCCCTTCGTACCTATACCAGCTACGGCATGCAGGGTACCGGTGTTACGGTAAAGAGCATAGACCAGTACAGAAACGAATTTCTGGATAATAAGTACTGGGCGAATCAGTCTGATGTAGGTCGTTATGAGACTCACGAAGCCCATATGATCAGAATAGAGAAATACTTTGAGGACAGCAGCACCGTCAACGGTTTCTCTACTATTTACGATAAATTCAATGCGGCTCTTGAAGAGCTTGCTAAAAACCCCGGACAGACATCTACCAGAACATCATTTATCGGAACAGCCCAGACGCTTTCCGAGTATTTCAGGACCATGTCCTCCAATCTGAAGGCAGAGCAGCAGTCTATCAATGAAGAAATCAAGACAACGGTTGAGAGGATCAATGTCATTGCGGAAGAGATAGCTGCCTTAAATAAGCAGATAAACCTAATAGAACTCCGTGGCTCAAAAGCCAATGAACTCAGGGATAAGAGAGCCATTCTTGTGGATGAACTATCAAAGATCGTGGACGTGGAAGTTTCCGAGGTTCCGGTTTTGAATGAAGCGGACAAGAATAATCCTACCGGAGCAAACCGCTACACTGTAAAGATCAGTAACGGTAATACTCTGGTAAGTAATTATGATTACAATACCCTGGAGCTTATCGGAAGGGATGAAAATGCAAAGTATAACCAGTCGGATGTGGACGGTCTCTATGACATACGCTGGAAAGAGACCATGTCACCCTTTAATGTGCTGGCGGATAACCTTTCGGGGAGCTTAAAATCCCTTATCGAGCTCCGTGACGGCAACAATACAGAGAATCTTAAAGGACAGAAATCTGCAGATTATCCAAACGACGGTTTTGTGAGTTTTGATGAAACGGTGATCCCTAATGCGGATCCGACCAAAACGATCAATAATACACTTACGTTCAAGACCAGTACAATAATAGCCGATAATCTGGAGGAAGCTATATCAAAGCTCAATATACCTGAACAGGGAACCATCAATGTAGGCGGTACGAGTTATACATATTCTAACTGGAAGGTAAGCGGAGCGAAAAATGCTTCAACCGGAGCATATGAGCTGACATTTGAGTTCTATAATATTTACAATGACGCCGGAACATACGGACTGAAGAGCACTCCCGATACAGGAGCAAGGGTTCAGATAGGATCATCTGTTGATTATCAGGGTATTCCCTACTATCAGAGCCAGCTGAACCAGTGGACCCGCCAGTTTGCATACAGGTTTAATGAAAGGGAAAAGAAGGGGGAAGATCTTCTGGGGGATAAAATGAGTCTTTCTTTCTTCCAGTGGAAGGAAAAGGACGGAGATCTCCGGAGTCTCTATGAATATGATTTTTCCACAAGCACCGCAGCGAGTTTCAGTACGATTGACTATGATCCGACCAGTACTGCTGAGACAAACTATTATTATCTTACAGCCGAGAATTTCTATGTGAATAATGATATCATCAAGGATCCCCGGCTGATGAGCACTACCGCGAAGGATGGTGACGTGGACACGGATGCATCGGATGTCGTGGATGAGCTTATAAAGATAAAGGATAATAAGTCGGTCATGGAGTTCAGGGGATGTACCTCCGGAGAGTTCCTGACCTGTATACTTTCCGATATTTCATTAAATTCCATGAGTGCCAAGACATTTAAGACCAACAGCAATAACATCAGGGCATCCATTCAGAATCAGAGGGATTCTGTTTCATCCGTGGATGATGATGAAGAGGCAATGGATCTTGTTAAGTTCCAGAACGCCTATAACCTGAACGCCAAGGTCATCCAGACGATGACAGAGATATATGACAGGCTGATACTCCAGACAGGAGTATGATAGAAGACGGATCGGGAAAAGTGGCGCTAAGCGCCGGATGAGGTGTAATATATGCGAATCACCAACAAGATAATGAACAACTATTCCGTATATAACATAAATACCAACAAAGCCCTGTTGGATAATCTGAATACGCAGATGTCCACCAGGAAGAAGATAAATGATCCCACAGAGGATCCGGTAACCGCTATACAGGCGTTAAGATACAGAGGCAGTCTTTCCGAGTACACACAGTATCTCGGAAAGAATGTCACTGATGCAGCCAGCTGGACTGATACCACGCAGACGGCCATAGATACGGCGAAGGATATTATCCGGTCCCTCAAAGCTGAGTACACTTCGGCCTCCAATGGTTCCAATGAAAGCACTGACAGATGGACTTATTACAACAATATGAGAAATATTGTAAATGAGTATTTCTCTGTCGGCGACACCACCAACGAGAACCGCTATATCTTTACAGGTGCCCGCACCGGAGACAGCCTGACTTTTTCCGATAAGGACTTTGCAGACCGGGCCAAGGAACATGGTGGGATTTTTCTTGACGATCACCGGGATACATTTATGTACAAGGCTATTACGGAATACTTTGAGCTTGAAGATGTTGAAAGCTACAGTTATACCGCAAGAACCGACAATACCGGAACTTCCGGTTTCAGCGGTATAACGGATAAGGAGATAAACGAGCTCAGCAGTGTTGTGGATGAGACAACAGTGCAGAATGTGGAAGTGTTCAGGCTTCGTCTTTCATACGAGGATCTGGATACAACCCAGGCGGGTATTTTAGGAGATGAGAACCGGAAAAGTCTGACACTGCATGTAAAAAACGGATCTACAGTGACCAAATATCCTGTAGAAATGATAAGAAATGATTATGAAGTAAACCAGGATTCTTTCGTGGGCGACAGGATATATCTGAATACCACCACGGGAAATCTGATATTTGGAAGTGATATGAAAGCAAAGGTCACAGAAGCTCTTTCCGGAAACGGGGAAGTATATTACTGTTATGACAAATTCCATTTTGAAACAGGGGATGTCAAGCCTGAGCATTTGTTTGACTGTGTGGATGTCGCACTTAAAACCAGTATTACCTATAATGACTATAGTCAGGATATTTATTACAATGTAGGAGAAAACCAGCAGATAAAGGTTAATTCCAACGCAGAAGATGTATTTACTCTTGATGCCCGCCGGGATCTGGATGAACTGGAGGATGCCCTTACAGCCATGGATGAAGCTCAGGCAAAGGTTGACCGTCTGAAGGAGATGCAGGAGGATAAGCTGAGATACAGCACGGCTGAAGAACAGCAGAAGATCACGGATCTTTTGAGGGCAGCCACAAAAGAAGCAGAATATGCAAAGACCAAAGTGGATACTATGTTGAGCAATGGTATTACAAAAGCAGGTGATTACTTTGACATGGTGAATCTCGCAGGTACCGCCATGGGAACCTCGGTAAACAGGCTGAATCTCATAAGGAACCGCCTGACTGAGCATCAGGCCACCACCACTGCCCAGGCATCCGACAACGAGAATATCGATATCTCAACTCTGGCGGTGGAGGTAAATTCCGCCACTCTGTCATACAACGCAGCGCTGCAGGTAACGGGTAAGATAAGCCAGCAGTCCCTGGTCAACTTCTTATAAAAAATTATAAAAACAGCTAAGTATTTCAGGCGGCTGTGCCGATACATATTTCAGATGAGGATTCGTACCTCGTATGTACCGGCACAGCCGTTTCAATATCTAAAAGGTTTCACGGAGGAAACCTTACCCCCGCTGAATGGATTCAGTGATCAATGTAATACCGGGCACATGATTCTTCGGGATCTGCCCCCGGAATGACATGATTGGTTTGTTGTCATTCTGAGCAAAGCGAAGAATCTTTATTTCAGGAGGTAAGGTATGAGAGTCACCCGTAAGATGATGAATGATAACTCCGTGTATAACATCAACGCCAACAAGGAATACATGGATAAGGTCAATACCCAGATGGCCACACAGAAAAAGTATGTGGATCCCTCTGATGACCCCATAACGGCGATCAGAGCACTCCGTTTCAGGAATAATCTTTCCGAAGTAACCCAGTTTCTGGACAGAAACGTATCAGATGCAGTGAGCTGGACAGAGAGTACCCAGACTTCCATTGATTCTGCAAAGGAGATCATGCGCTCCCTGAAGTCGGAATATACTTCGGCTGCCAACGGGACAAATGAGAGCAAGGATCAGAGGATCTACTATCAGAATATGAAAAATCTGGTAGATGAGTACTTCTCTCTCGGAAACGCTTCCACTGAAGACAGACATATCTTTACCGGATACCGCACCCAGGACAGCCTGACCTTTACCGAAGCTGATTTTGAATACAGGGAAAGTTCTGTACAGAATGGTAAGTATATGTATAAGGGTATAAAGGAGACCTTTGATCTCGATGATCTGGAGAATTACAGTTTTACAATAGGAAAAAAAGCGGGATCTACCGGCATAACAGATGATGATATTACTACACTGGATACCAATGCTTTGACTGCTCCGAATGAAACTGATATAAAGCTTGTTGATGTATACCGTCTCCGTCTCTCCTATGAGGACATTGATTCTACAAAAGATTCTGTTTCATATGATTATAAAGATAATAAGGGAGAAATTCATTCAGGATCAACTGAACCTCTGGTATTGAAGATCACAGGATCATTAATATCGCCAGACTATAGCTATCAGGTGGTCACACAGATTAACGGAGAGGATATTACATCTGATGCTCAAATAGGAGAGCCTGCGGATGATGAAGTTTATCTGAATAAGGTTACCGGTAATCTCATATTCGGAAAAAGTGTACA
>JAIKXV010000117.1 GCA_024683935.1 Lachnospiraceae bacterium
AAGGCAAGACGGAGATTCGCGCTGTGACCGAAATGATATGTGAAATATGCTCCGGCCTCAGGATATTCAAAAACGGCTATGCTGAGATCCAGAAGCGATCTTAATACGGTTTCTCCGTTAAGCAGCTTCAGTATCCGTGCATAACCGCCGGTAATCCCTTCATTTTCCCCCTTATTATCCTCCAGCCCTTCCTCCGCCAGAGCCCACTCCATCATATCCTTATTTCCTGCCCTCATGACGAGAGAAGAAAGCAGCGGGAATTTTTCGAAGCTGTCCGTGATGCCCAGGCTGTTCAGCACCATATCGCAGCGGATGATTATAAGGCTTGCGGTGATCTCGGGAAAAGTCATGCGAGACCCACCTCTGCCGCATAGGGCTCGAAATCGGATTTGGTAAATACCTTTCCAACCTTTACGAACTCATATTTAATAGCCAGGAGATAATGCTTCATGTGTACCTGTCCGTTGGCCTCGGGATCCGCAGCGGCAAGGAAGGCGGCGTTCAGGATACAGTTCTTGATATTACCACCCACAAACTCGAATTTCTCCGCCAGGAACCTGATATCCACATCGTCCGCCAGAGGTGTGCCCTTGGGGATGGTGGTGGTCCAGAGCATCTCTCTTGTATCCACATCGGGGAACTGGAATTCCACGATATATTTCATACGTCTGAAGAATGCAGGGTCGATATTATGCTTGTAGTTCGTAGCCAGTACGCAGACTCCGTCGTAAGCTTCCATTTCCTGAAGGAGCAGGGCCGTCTTATTGTTATTGGAGGACTGATTGGATCCGCCGTCATCGGAACGCTTCGCAAAGATGGTATCGCACTCGTCAAAGAACAATACAACGTTACACTTCTTTGCTTCACGGAAGATCATGGACAGGGATTTCTCCGTTTCACCGACGTACTTATCCACAACCTTGGAAATATCTACTCTGTAAAGTTCCAGATTAAGCTCATGGGCAATAACCTGTGCCATCATGGATTTACCTGTACCGGGAGCACCGAACAGAAGTACCGTAAGGCCGCGGCCGTAAGGATATTTCTTCGTATAATCCCAGTTTTCATAAACCTGTTTCTTGTAGGTCATCTGCTCGATAGCATGGCAGATGGTCTCTCTCTGGCTCTCGTTCATGACTATATCTTCAAAACCGAACTTGGCTTCTACGCGGCTCGCCTTCTGGGACAGTTCGGAGCTCATCTGGGCGTAGCAGCCCTTGAAGAGGTTCTTCTTTGAGATCTTTTCCTCTCTGTCCATGGTCGAAAGAGACTTTGCCTTTACCAGAGCATCATGGACCTTTCCCGAGGTAAAGAGGAACTTTGTCGACATCTCCAGAAGATCTATCTCATCCTCCAGATCGTAGTCCCTGGAAAAATACTCCCAGCACGCAAGCCTTTCGGTAGTGGTCGGAGTCGGAAGCTCCAGATCCGTAACGGTCATCTTGGTGACTTCCCTGAAATCGATATAGAGCTTACTCATGGCAAATACCAGCACTCCGCTCTCCGTGAGCCTGGCAAAGGCCATATCCATATAGCCGAAGAACTTTTCCTTTTCCTCGTCCCGGTAGGTCAGATCCGTGAGACAGCAGCAGGAATTCGTAAGGATACACTCCCTCGCAACTGCCCAGAGCGCACGCTCTACAAAGCCGTAATCATAATTGAAGAGCTTTTTGCAGTTGATACTGATGGCCTTCATCTTATGCTTCTTACAGAACTGCTTTACGAAAAACTTCCTTCCGCTTCCATCATCTCCGTAATAATAAAAGATACGGACACCGTCATTGTAGGAGATCTCCATGGCGTCCAGGACTCCCTCGTTTGCCATGATGGGATTCAGCTCTTCGTCGTCCTTTGTCATCATTTCTATGAAACGGGAATAATCCTCATCCAGCTTGTTGGGGTTACGCCCGAAAAGACAGTCTATAACCCTTTTATCCGGCGAAACCACAGTAGAAAAAGGCATGCTCTTCATGACCTGCAGGGAGAGCACCGGAAGAAGCTGTTCAAGGCAGGTAGACATATCGCCATAAGCTCCGGTGATGGAGAAGTGGTCACCGTAAAATACCTTTGCCGCCGATTCAATGGTGGGAGCAGAAAGATTTGCGTTTTCATTCACGATCTGGAAGACGGAAGCATAATCCGTCTGGGTGGATGAAAGGATGCCGCAG
>JAIKXV010000128.1 GCA_024683935.1 Lachnospiraceae bacterium
TCTGTTCCCCCGTCCCACTTATAGAACACATCGCCCATGAGCGCAATGTTTAAATGCCTTATTGTGTTATCTCCCGATGCCTGGTCCTTTTCCACTTATTCCTGTCTTTGTTCTTCCCGCTGAAAACGGCAGATTTTATCCCTCTATCGTGAGAAATGCTTCAATCAGGGTGTCTGTGTATTATGTATAAATAAAGCTTTATAGAGTCCATGCAGAAGCTTTGAGGTGAATTTATTATTACGTAATGTATTAAAAATGCGATAAGCCCATAAACTATGCGGCATATGGAGCCTGATGCAGTGCTCTGCTTCTTTCCAGTACAGCTCCGGGTTCTTCTCGCTCACACCCTCTCCGTCCAGCCTGTACCTGCATACAGTAATATCCAGACAACTAAATCTTTTCGAGACCTCATGCATACGCATCATCCACTCACGGTCCGCACATATCTTCAATCCCGTGTCGAAAGCTTTTCCCTCAAAACACTCACGCCTTGCAAACAGCGCCTGATGGTTGATACAGTCTCCCGTGATGTAATAAAGCCTGCTTCCGCACATCCTGCCATATCTTCGAAGCTGCTCTGATCCATCCGGATAACGGTATATAATGTTTCCATACACAATATCCCTGTTTTCCGCTGTTTTTTTGCCCCCTGAACCGGTTTCTCCCAAAAAACCGGCAGCAACCCTGCTTATCGTCCATCCGTCATAAAGCTCATCCCCTGCGTTAAGAAAATAAATAATATCACCACTGGATGCCGCAATGCCCTTATTCATGGCATCATACAGCCCGTCATCCGGCTCTGAGATCACTTTTGAGCTTACGTTCTTCCCGCATTCCTTTAATACTCCCTCAAGTACTTCAAGTGTTGAATCTTTGGATGATCCGTCTACCACAATGTATTCAATATCCGGATAGTCCTGTATGGCAACCGACCTGACAGTATCACAGATCCTGTCGGCTGCATTTAAGCATACGGTGATGATACTGAACTTTAAGAGCATTCCCGGCCTATCTCCGCCTGCTTTTTCAGATATCTCCGGTGGGCAATGCTGAATATCCATAGAAAAATACCGCCAGGAAGGATCCTGTACAGGATTTTTTCGATCCTGAAAGCCAGGCTCCTTACAGGTCTGTCCTCCGGCTTATCCTTCCACGGGGTAAATGCCAGATAGTGCCTGTACCGCTCCCTGTCAGGGTGTATGTTTCCCTCGTCCCAGGGATATTCTCCTATGAATCTCAGGAAATGAAATATAACCGGCAAGCACTCCTCTGTCATTCCGGTAGAAGCAGCACGCTGATCTCCACCATTTCGGTCTTCTGCCGCTTCCTTTCCGTATTGCCAATTACCGGTGCCGTAAAGCGGGCAAAGCTCCCTTTTTCCATAATAGCCCTTTTCACTGTAGCAGGTGAAATACTTATCAGGGCTGAAGACCATGTGTATCGGCTGAACGTTATATACAGGGGGAAGGGTGAATATATCACCTTTACACACGATATTAAGAAGATCCTGGTCAGGATTCGTGAACTGTCCGCCTTCTTTTACAAGAAAATCGACTATCCTTTCGGTATACTTCTTTTCAAGCCAGGCTCCCGTATCAAATAAGATCACGCCCGAATTATAATAAGGCTCCTCTGAGCCTACGCCGATCTCCTTCTTATACTGTCCGCACAAAGAATCGAGCACCATGCCCAAGCTCTTTCCCTGAAGATCCATGCCTGCCAGCCCGGAAAGCGAGCCTTCCACCACAGTATCCGCATCAATATAGATGATACGGTCTATAGCATCACGGGTCGTGCCCCAGGCACCATTCCCGGGAAGCAGCATCGGGAAAAACATGCGCATTCCGGCCGCGTAAGATCCCCTGTATGGCGGGATGCCCCAGGCCTTCATTCTTTCGATAAGTTCCGTCGTATCCGGGAAAAAAATACGCCGACCGTATTTCTTTACCATGCCCGTAAGCATATGCACTGTTTCAGGAAAAAGCCCTTCCCCCAGGACAATAAAAAAGATGTCCTCCGCATCCCTGTTATTTTCAAGGAGCGAGGCCATCGATGAGGCGGCACAGCCAATATAACGTTCGTTGAACTGGTATAAAATGTTCAGCCGGTACACGTATTGTTTTTAACTCCCAATAGTTCTTCCATTTGAAATGTCAATTCGTGTGACACCCTATATGCCTACTCACACAATCAGACTGATTTCACATATGCGTTTTCATTCTTATATACGATATGGAGCCCTATATAGCCAATCAGAAGCGACAGGACGATCCAGAGCAGAACCAGCGGCACATTGGCCACCCTGTTGTATAAAAGTGCGTTTCTCATGGTATCAATGAACATTGAAGCCGGATTAACGGAAAGCATTATGGTATTAAGCGGATGCTGGAGGCCGGTTATGACATCATAAAAGGGACCTGAAAGGAACATAAGCATCTGGAGGAGTATCCCTACGGCATAGCTGAGGTCGTCAATATATACTCCATAGTGCATAAGCACCATCCCCACTCCGAAAGAGAAAAGGATCATCACGGCATAGGCCGCGAGAACCCAGAAGACGGCAAAGCCGATCTTAATATGAAAAATGAACAGCATCGGAACCAAAACCGTAAAAGAAAACAGAAGTTTGTAGAAATCAAGAATCATGTTGGTGATAAGGAGCACATGCTTAGGAACATAAATATTGGAAACGATCCCCATGTTTCCCCTTATAGATTTTACGCTGTAGTTGATCGTTTTGCTGAAGTAATTCCACATAAGAAGCGAGCTATAAATAAAGGTCGCATAGTTTTCTATTGAGTTACCCAGAAACCTTCCAAACACGATCACATAAACGAGCATATTGAAAAAAGGCTCCAGGAGCCACCAAAGCCTGTTCAGATAGGAATTGGCAACCTCCGCCTTAAGATCAGCCTTTGCCGCATAATTCATGTATTCCCAATACCCCGTAAGCTCCTTCAGAAACTTCTTAATCTCATAGACGGGGCCATGATTACCGGTACTCCCTTCTATCCTGGTTTCCGCTATGGCATTTAGAAGTATACGCACGAAAAGCGTCATGGCAAGAAGTATCTCAGCAGCAAAAAGTCTCTCCAGCATTGCAGACTGTGAATCTGTCTTAAACATTTCACAGGCATTTACGTTAAAAATGATCCGGTCAGCCTCAACCACCGTATATCCTGGAAGCATGCCGGAGGTTATCTTTTCTACGCATATTGATTTAAGTCTCCTGCTTATACGGATCTCATTTATCCTGGCGTTTCCTATCCCCGCCATATCAACCGAAAACCCTTCAGGAGTGATGTGTTCCTCTATCTCAGAAGGGGGAGCCACCGGGGCGGCCTTCGGATCAGTTACCCATGAGGTCAGGCATTCAGCTTCTTCTGCACTCAGGAAAAATGCCTTCCTTCCGATATCTGAATCTATCGTAATATTCAGCGGTTGGTTTTTAACCGGATACAGTCCACAAACTGCAACTCCGATAAAAAACAAAACGATCAACGCTTTCTTCAATCTGATAATAAATCTTATGTCCATAGCTTATTCACCCAAAATTTCTGTATAATAAAAAGAGCTCCGTAGAGCTCATAAATAAAAAAACATAAAGAACAGCCAGCGGATCCTCGTAACCTCACCCTTCAATGACAGCGCCTACTGGAACAGAAACCCCGAACGCCGTGACGAAAGGCTCGAAGAGATCTATGCCGCCGCACCGGACCTGAAGCTTGCCAGAGAAGCGCTTGAAGACTTCTATGCCGTTGCCGCTGAGCCTGCGTTCGCCATCAGGCGCTCCGCTCTTTCCTCCTGGCTTGACAAACTGCTCGCCAGTGAAGTGCCCGAGATACGCCATGCCGCGGAAACCATCAAAAAGCACCGCAGGGGTATCGAAGACGCATGGAGATTTGGGAAGAGCAACGGGGCTACCGAAGGATTGAACAGGAAGATAAAGGATTGCCGCAG
>JAIKXV010000018.1 GCA_024683935.1 Lachnospiraceae bacterium
GTATTTGATGTATCATGGAACCAGATACGGCAAAAAAGGAGATTTTTACCGCAAGGAAAGAAGGAGGTTCCTATGAACATGATAAGACTGATCTCACTGACTTTGGCAATGACGTTGATAATGACTACTCCCACCTATGCAGGCATCATTAAGTACAGCGAAGAGACCAGGAAGTTGATGGAAGAAGCCGGCCTTGAGCTTGACAATGATTGGGAGGAGATAAGCCGGAGACAGGATGAGTACAAAAAACGGCAGAAAAATAAGAAAAATTCAGCCAATATATCAGAGCCTTATGTGCCGACAGGCAGTCAATACAGCAGCTATGGTGCAAAATACAGCTATGATGAGTTTCATACTGTGCCAATCGATATCCCGGCTAATGACGGTTACAGATCCGGCGGATTTGATGAACTTCATATAAACGAAAACTACAGACAGAATGTATGGCATCCCAAGCATCGCGGCTCCCGGATAGAGGGCTTTGATGAGTTCAGATTTCCTGATGAAATGTGATCTTATGGCGGCAATGCAGTTTTCCTGTATGTGGATAACAGGAAAGGATTATGACTGCATAAATATAATAAGAAAACTGTTTTAAAAGGAGGAGATTATGGCAAAAGCGTTAGTGGCGTATTTTTCTGCAAGTGGAGTCACAAAAAAGCTTGCGGCAAATCTGGCAGAAGTGATACTGAAAGCAGGAGATATAGTCAGTGAATTCGGATCGGGATTTGATTCGATCGTTGATCTCGTAGCAGTTTCAGTGTGAAAATGTTAAAATGATCTTAGGAGGATGACGAAATGAAGGTACTTATACTTAATGGAAGCCCTCGGGCAAATGGAAACACAACGATCGCCCTGGATGAAATGGTGAAGGTTTTTCGGAGGAAGGAGTAGAGACCGAAGAGATCCGGATCGGTAATAAAGATATCCGGGGATGTATCGCATGTAACAGCTGCAGCAGTAACGGAAAATGTGCTTTTGATGATGTGGTTAATGAGATCGCGCCCAAATTTGAGGAAGCTGATGGCTTGGTGGCTGCGTCTCCGGTATATTATGCTTCTGCAAATGCGACACTTATTGCATGCCTTGACAGGCTGTTTTACAGTACCGGATTTGACAAGACCATGAAGGTTGGAGCAAGCGTTGTTGTAGCAAGAAGAGGAGGCTGCTCAGCCACATTTGACGAATTAAACAAGTACTTCATGAATTGCGGTATGGCTGTTGCTACAAGTCAGTATTGGAACAGTGTGCACGGCAGAGTACAGGGAGAGGCACAAAAGGATCTGGAGGGTCTTCAGACAATGAGGACGCTTGCTCGCAATATGACATTTCTTATGAGGAGTGTTGCACTTGGAAAAGAAAAGTACGGGCTGCCTGAGAAGGAAGAATGGATACCGACGCATTTTATAAATGACTGATCGTTTATCATGAGCGGGTGGACAACATGGAAGCGCTAATATTTGACGGAAGGAAAGCTGAATACAGGACAGATGCGGCTATGCCTGTCCGAAAGAACGGTGAGAGCCTTATAAAGATCATCATGGCGGATATCTGCAGTACCGACAAGGAGATATTAAAGGGCTACCGTCCGGATTTTCGGGGGATCATGGGTCATGAGTTCGTTGGAAGGGTAATGGAGAGCGACAGGGCAGACCTGAAAGGTAAAGTCGTTGTCGGAGAATTGAATAAGGGCTGCGGAGAGTGCATATATTGCAGAACGGGAAGAGAAAAGCACTGTTTGTCAAGAGAGGTCATCGGAATGTCAAGGGATGGTTGCTTTGCGGAATATATAGTGCTTTCGGATCATCTGCTGCATCTCGTTCCGGAGGGCTTAAAGCCTGAGGTCGCCGTTTTTGCGGAACCACTTGCGGCCGCGTTGGAGATAGTGAAACAGGTCAGGATCGACCCCTCTCTCAATGCTGCGATCATAGGAGACGGAAGGCTTTCCTATATGGTGGCACAGGTATTGGCTCTAACAGGGATAGACCTGACCGTCATCGGTAAGCACCCTGATAAATTGAAGATGTTCGAATCCTTTGCAAAGACTGCAATACTCGAAGATTATAAAAAAGACGGAGCCTTAAGAGACTTAAGCGCGGAAGAATGCTTTGAATATGTGGTGGATGCTTCGGGAAACAGGAGCGGGATAGAGATCGCTCTGCACCTGGTACGCAGGATGGGAACAGTCATATTGAAGAGCACCTATGCCGGCAGGACAGATATGGATATGAGTCTTTTTGCTGTCAATGAGATAACTTTGGTGGGAAGCCGGTGCGGTCCGTTCGAGCCCGCTCTGAAGCTTTTAAAAGAAGGGAAAGTGAGCTTCCCACCGGTAGAGTTATATGAGCTTAAGGATCATGAAAAAGCGTTTTCGTCAGAAGCTTTTAAAGCCGGCTTTTTCTTCGGAGAGTAAGCCTTAAGCCTTTTCAAGCTTAACTGCGCAAACCTTGTATTCAGGTATCTTGGCAAAGTCATCAAGAGCCGCGTTAGTTATCATGTTGACAGGTGAGTCAGGGAAATGGAACG
>JAIKXV010000019.1 GCA_024683935.1 Lachnospiraceae bacterium
TTCCGTTCCCTCAAAGGTCAGATAATTATTATCTGCCATTACCGTCACGCTCATCCCCAGCATCAACCCGAAGGTCATTGCCAGCGCGAACAGAAAGCCCCCTATTCTTCTCTCCTTTTTCACTTCTGATATTCCTCCCGATCAGTTGGTTACGATGTTGTTTCGTTAATGTCATTCTGAGCGAAGAATCCTTTTAGCTGAAGATAAGATCCTTCGCTATCGCTCAGGATTACTCATTCCTGAAAAGTAAAAAAACCGCTGCACCAAAGGGAAGTCATTCCCTTAAGTACAACGGTTCAGGTATTTCAAAAGGAGCGCAGTATGCCCCGTTAAGTCTATTAATCGCTTGTAAGCGCCGAGCCGGGTATAGTGTGGTTGATCTGTTCCTTCCTGTCAAGTCTGTACCCCAAAAACTAATACTTTGATCACCTATCAGTGTTTTCAACCCCGCTTCAAAAGCCCTCTATATATTTATACTTTCCTTCCCCAAAAATATCAACAAAATTTTATCTTCTGCTGATTTGACTCCTATCGGCATTTGGGTTCTTACTGTTACCGTTTCTTTATAACCGCTATCGCACACGGCATTCTTCCTTCAACTACATGATACTCCACGTTATCGTATCCCATTTCCTCAAAGAAAGACCTGTAGGATTCCATGTCAAACTGCTTTTTAAAATCCACTCCCAGAAATTCATTAAACTTCACCACCAGACCTGCGGATTTTTTTGACTTATTGATGAATGTAGGGATTATGATTTTTCCTCCGAGCTTAACAACTCGTTCGAGCTCTGCAAGCGCTTTCCCCGGATCCGGCAAAAGATGGATAACATTACCCGCAACCACTTTGTCAAATCTTGCATCCCTGCATTTGATGTTTGTTATATCCGCGCATTTAAACCTTACATTGTCATATTTACGGCATTTCTTCGTGGCCTGTTTCAGCATTCCTGCTGCAAAGTCAGTCGCGATCAGGCTTTTACACCGGCTTGCTATATATATGGTTATCGCTCCCGTTCCGCATGCACATTCCAATACATCATCCGTTGAGTCTATAAACTCAGCCACCTTCTTGCCGGTTCCTGCGTAAGTTTTGTGATTATATACATTTACAAACAGATCATATAAAGGTGATATCCTGTCCCAAAACTTATCTGCTTCATCTCTTTTAATATCTGACATATTCTTTCTCCTGTGTATCCATTGTCCTTTCTCAAATATTCTGACCATATTAATACTATAACCAAAAACAGACTAAAACATTTACACGCATTCAGTCTGTTTTTACACTGCTTTGTGTTCTTACAAAAAAATTGATTTGGCTTTATGCCGGCGCGGTGTCGAACCTCGTTCGAGGCCCGACGGTGTCCACGAGAGGGCGCTGCGTGCCGGTGGCACGCGTTTAGCGCCGACCGAGCAGGACTTTATGTCCTGCGAGACCGAACCTCGTTCGAGGCCCGACGGGCCTCGATAAAGAAAGAGACGGGTTTTATCCCGTCTCTTTCTTTATCCAGCGTCCACGAGAGGATTCGAACCTCCGACCCCACGCTTAGGAGGCGTGTGCTCTATCCTGCTGAGCTACGTAGACATATATTATGCTGTGAAATTCACATGACCCTGCAGCCAGATGATTCCTTTGAATCTCCGTCCCGGAGCGGGCTCACCGGTCAAGTCCTTTTCATTGATGCAGACATCAAGCGTCATGTCATTGCATTTCACAGTTATAACATAAATACCTTCTTTGGTCAAACTGTTGTGCATCAGATGACCTTCCACTATCTCCCCGAGAACCGAGTACAGATCACACTCTATCCCCCAGGGCATAAAGTAGGTATCCACCAGCGAAAGGATATCATCTGTCCTTATCCTTTTTGATATAGCGGTATAGGTATCAATATCCTCCATGGTCAGATCATCTATGGCTTCTTCGTCCCCCTCCCGGGCTGCCGCCAGAAGATGGTGCCGGTTCTCCTCCCGGTCCTTACCTGCTATAACTCTCACCGGATCCTTCATCAGCGGAAGAACCACCGCACCCTCGGTGCTCATTGCAGCAAAATTAACAGAGGCATGGGTTTCAGGTTTCATGCCGCCGTTCTTGAACTTCAGATAATCCATTCTGTTCTGGAGATAAAAGATCAGACTCACCCCTACCTTCAGATCATCGCAGAGTCCGGCATAGGATTCCTTTTCGATGTGGCGCTCTATGCTGATCTCTTCAGCAGAGCTCACATTCTGCCCGATGATGTAGGGATAATAATACTCGTATTCGAATTCCGCATCCTCAGTATAGGTTCCGCATACGGCGATCCCCAGCAGATCCGCATATTCCTTTCGGAATTCCACTGCTATCGTATCTCCCGTGGTAGAAACATACTGCCGTTCGCCCGGATCCTGTATAACATCCTTTAGTATCTTATCCAGTTCACTTCTTTTTTTGATATCACTAAAGCCTATCGCTCTTAAATACTTATGCATCTCCTGCGGTTCTCTTCGCAGCTCTTTCCGCTCTCTGAGAAGCCTCCCTTATCACTTTGTCGTGATGATCCTTTGAATTCGTAAGATTCACCGCCTGCTCCAGTGCCTCCTTCTCTTCAAAGCCCAGCTCTATTGCAGACTTACCCTCCACTATTTCCTTGGTATATGTATAACACCCGTTATTAGAATGTACGGAGTTCATAATGTAGCCATTATCATTCTTATCTAACATGCAAAGAGCAAAGCTCAGCTTTCCGCCCATCTCATGAAAGGCGTCATACTTGACTAAGCCCATCTTCTGATAGCAGCTCTCTATGTTCCTTAACAGCATATCGATATTTCTTTTATCCCGCCTGGTTGCGGTCTTCAGTTCGGAAATATCGGTAAAAAGCTCTCCGAACTGGTCTTCCAGACTCTTTCCGTCCTTGCCTTCCATGAATTTCTCATATTCATCCCGAAGGGTGCGTATCTTTGCTCCCTGCACGAAATGCAGGATGAACAGGATCAGTATAAGCAGCAGTAAGACTATTATGATTATGGCAGGGTCAAACCAGCCCAGACCAAGATAATTTAATATATTACTCTGATTCATTTCCGGATCTCGCCGTTCCTTTCCATTAAAAGGCTGTCCCTATTTCTTCAGCTTCTTTACAAGCTCTTCCAGTTCCTCGGGGGAATAATACTCTATTTCTATCCTGCCCCGCTTATTATCCTTAGCCTTTATATTTATCTTTGCACCGATACTCTCCCTGATCTCATCCTCATATTTCCTGAGTATCAGTTCCAGTGCTTCATTATCCTTCTTAACGGTCTTTTTCTTCGGCGGTTTTACATAGTCCCGAACCATTTTCTCGATCTCGCGGACCGTCATTTCCTTATCGAAGATTTCCACAGCCATTTCGTACTGCTTATCTCCGTCGCTGACCGGAAGCAGGGATCTGGCATGGCCCTGACGAAGCTTTCCTTCGATAACCATCTGCTGTACCCTCTGGTCCAGCTTCAATAATCTCATGGCGTTAGTGATGGTAACCCGGTTCTTTCCGATACGCTCGCCGAGCTCGTCCTGCTTTAAGCCGTAGTCAGACAGCAGCCTCTTATAGGCCTGTCCTTCTTCGATGGGATTCAGCTTCTGTCTCTGAAGGTTTTCCAGGAGCTGTATCTCCACCTTCTCCTGCTCGTTGAATTCCCTTACTATTACCGGCACTTCATGGAGGCCTGCGATCTTTGCCGCTCTCCACCTTCTTTCACCGGCAACTATCATATAGCCCCGGTCCTTTTCCTGTACCAGAAGGGGCTGGAATACTCCGTGGGTTCTGATGGAATCCGCCAGCTCATTTATCTCGTCTTCGCCGAAGTCCTTTCTCGGCTGTTCGGGATCGGGCTCCAGACGGCTGAGCTTAACCCATAATATCTTATCCTTATTCTCTGTCTCGGTCTTTCTCTCGGCGTTCTTTCCGACTTCCACGCTTTCGGGAATCAGTACGTCAAGACCTTTCCCCAAACCTTTCTTCTTTACCATCTCTCTTCTCCTTACTTCGCTTTGATCACAGCTTCCGCAAGCTTCCGGTAGGCTTCGGCTCCGGTGGACTTTGCGTCATATTCCGTTATCGGCATGCCATAGCTGGGTGCCTCCGCAAGCCTGATATTTCTCGGTATGATCGTCTTATATATATCATCTCCCAAATGTTCGCTAACATTTTCAACAACCTGCTGGGACAGGTTTGTCCTGGAATCATACATGGTAAATACCACGCCTTCTATATCTAAACGGTTATTCAATCTCTCCCGTACCAGGTTCACCGTCCTGATAAGCTGTGATAGTCCTTCAAGTGCGTAGTACTCGCACTGAATGGGAACCAGCACGGTGTCCGCTGCGACCAGGGCATTCACGGTAAGTGTGCTGAGGCTCGGCGGGCAGTCGATAATAATATAATCATATTCCTTCCTGACATCCTTCATCTTGTTGTCAAGAATATATTCCTTATCCTTTGTGCCGATAAGCTCTATTTCGGCAGCGGCAAGATCCACATTGGAAGGCACGAGGGATACGTTTTTTATCACCTCTGTCTGTACGCAGTCTCCCAGCTCCGAATTCTCATCCAGCAGCAGATCATATACTGTGCTTTCTGCGGTATTCTTATCTACCCCCAGACCGCTGGTGGTATTTCCCTGAGGGTCACTGTCTATTACCAGAACCTTCTTCTTTTTCTCAGCCAGACAGGCTGCCAGGTTTATTGTAGTGGTGGATTTTCCGACTCCGCCCTTCTGATTGGCGATGGCTATTATTTTTCCCATGTTTCCCTCAGCTGCTCCTCTCTTATGATTATCTGATGATCTTTGAATAAATCCCTGAATTTACGTGAGCGAAAATGATTATATCACAGAGTTATGGATATTGCATTAGATAAATCATTTGTCTTTTGACAGTCTTTGAACCATGTCTTCCTCACAGGAGCGCAATATCCCTTCAACGTCTGCTCCGACAATATCCAGTCCGGCTGCTTTTACCAGCTCCACTTCCTTTATCCCGTAAAAGCTTCCTGTCAGTTCTTTTACATATCCGAATCCGTAGCTTTCCGGCAGATAATTGCCTCCGGCTGTCGTAATGTAATAAAGCCGTTCTGCTTTGCACAGTCCTTCCGGTGTTCCGTCCGGTCTGTAGCGGAAGGTCAGGCCTATCACATTAACAATTTCAAAATACTGCTTCAGCGCTGCAGGAAAGGACATGTCCCAAAAGGGTGCGGCAATCACGATGGTGTCCGCCTCCGAAAACTGCCGGGCAAGGGCGAACATCGGATCATCAAAAGCGCCTTTCTCTATCAGGCTGTCCCTCTTCTGCAGATACTCTTCATTAACTGAGGGAAAGGGATAGTCTGCCAGCCGGACTTCGGTTACCGGCTGATCCAGGATTGACAGCAGCCGGTCAGCCAGTCTTCTGGTTCTGGAATCCTTACGCACACAGGCGTTTACGAATAGTACCATATTTATATCCCCTTCATTGGACTTTGACTGAAACAATCTATTCTTTATGGCACGTGATTATTGTATAGCTGCCGGCATTGACGGTGATCACGCACCCGTCTGTATGTACATACCAGTTTTTACCCTGTCTTTCTATAACTGCGTCAGGGTCAAGGATTTTCCCCTTGCACCACTCAACCACATCAATGTCGCCGAGGCCGAGGTTTCTCCGTATTCTGTCCACTCCCATGTCGGTGGTGTGGACTTTGTTTATGTTTTCTATCAGTGTGTCTTTCATGGTTGGTTAATAGGGTCCTTGTTGTTAAAGGTGGCCGGAATGACAAAGGGCCTGCCTCTTCCGAAAATGTTTCACGTGAAACATCGTGGTGTATCGAAAATGTGTTTGCACTAAAATGTTCCACGTGAAACATTTTAGTATTTGTCTCTCACCAGACCACAAGAATGTTTCACGTGAAACATTATAATGGTTTCTTTGCAGGAGTCCCTGCTTTCCTGGGATACATCGAAGGAGTCTCCTTCTCCTTTTTGATAAACAGCAGCATCCTCCTGTCGCCGCCCGGCAGCTCGTACTCTTTTACATCTTCAACCCTGCCGCCCATAACATCCACTGCATGTCCTGCCGCTTCCAGTTCATCCCTTCCGGAGGAACCTTTATACGAAACAAACATTCCTCCCTTCCGCACAAACCCCAGCGACAGTTCCGTAAGGGTGGAAAGATTGGCTACTGCCCGGGACAATATTACATCATATTTTTCCCTGTACTTTTTATCCTTTGCCAAATCCTCAGCCCGTCCATGGCAGGTTGCTATATTCTTCAGATCCAGCTCCGCAATAACGGAATCTATAAAATCCAGTTTCTTATTAACAGAATCAACGAGCAGGAATTCATTGCCGGGCAAAAATATCTTTAAGGGAATGCCGGGGAATCCTCCTCCGGTACCGAGATCCAATATCCTGTCATCACCGGAAAACTTATGAAATGCAAGGACACTCAGACTGTCCGCAAAATGCTTTCTCATGACATCATCATATTCGGTGATGGCAGTGAGATTCATCTCCTTATTCTTTGTGGCAAGAAGTTCATAGTATCGTTCCAGCTTCTCAAGCCGCTCTGCAGTATATTCTATTTCGAAATCACGAAGACTGTTTTCCAGCGTATCATTCTTCATTAACTGATCCTTCTATCTTCCCTGATATCTGCTCTTATCTCCCGCATCTAAATAAATCGAAAGCATC
Organism: Lachnospiraceae bacterium; assembly: GCA_024683935.1. Next base: position 6,694 of record JAIKXV010000019.1, read on the forward strand.
TGGATATCGGCGGGAGAAATACCCTGTATCCTGGAGGCCTGTCCGATATTTTCCGGTCTGAAATTATTGAGTTTCTGCTGTGCCTCCAACCGTATGCCGTGGATATTGGTGAAATCTATATCCGCCGGTATCTTCTTTTTCTCAAGCTTCTTGAAGTGTTCCACCTGCCGGAGCTCCCTTTCTAGATACCCCCGGTACTTGATCTCGATATTTATCTGCTCGATTACTGCCGGAGAAAGATCCGGTCTGCCGGGATCAAGCGGAGCTATTGCCTCGTATGAAAGCTCGGGTCTCCTTATCAATTCTTCAAGAGTGGCTGCAGTACCAAGGGGTGTGCTGCCGACTGAAGTCAGGAAATCAGAAGTTTCCTTTGCGGCGCCCACACTTATGGTTTTCAGTCTTTCTATTTCAGAAAAGATTGTCTCTTCTTTCTTTTCCAAAGCCTTCATTTCCTCATCGGATATGAGACCTGCTTCATAGCCTTTTCGTCTGAGTCTCCGGTCTGCGTTATCCTGTCTTAAAAGCAAACGGTATTCCGCACGGCTGGTCATCATTCTGTAAGGTTCAAATCCCTCTTTGGTAACTAAGTCATCAATGAGCACTCCGATATATCCTTCGGACCTGTCGATGATAAGAGGTTCCTTTCCCTTTATCATCATAGCCGCATTGATACCTGCGATCAGTCCCTGGGCCGCTGCCTCTTCATAACCGGAGCTTCCGTTACTCTGGCCGCCGGAAAAGAGTCCCTTTATCTTTTTGAATTCCAGAGAATGCTTTAACTGTATTCCCTTGAAGCAGTCATATTCTATGGCATAGGCATTGCGGACAATATCTGCATTTTCAAGTCCCGGAACAGAACGGTACATCTGTAACTGAACGTCTTCCGGCATGGAACTGCTCATACCATCCACATACCATTCATTGGTATGCAGTCCTTCCGGTTCCAGAAAAACCTGATGTCTTTCCTTCTCCGGGAATTTCACAACCTTATCCTCAATTGATGGACAATATCTGGGACCGGTACCCTCGATCACTCCCGCAAAAAGCGGTGATCTGTCAAGGCTGCCCCTTATTACCTCATGGGTTTTTTCATTCGTGTATGTGAGGAAGCAGGGAACCTGTTCCTTCTGAACTGTATCCGGATCCGTTGAAAAAGAAAAGGGTATCACCGGATCGTCACCATACTGGGGAACCATCTTTGAAAAATCAATGGTCCTGCCGTCAAGACGTGCGGGCGTTCCGGTCTTGTATCTCTGGATGACCACTCCTGCCTTAATAAGTGATTCGGACAGAGAGTTGGCAGCCTTCAGTCCGTTGGGTCCGGTATTTGTAATAGCCTCACCGCAAAGACATCGGGCTTTCAGATACACTCCTGTACAGAGTACCACCGCCTTAGTTATGTAAACCATTCCGGTGTAGGTCTTTACTCCCTTTACCACTCCGTCTTCTGTCAGGAGCTCCACTACCTCCGCCTGTTTTAAGCTTAAGTTTTCCTGGTTTTCAAGAACCTTCCTCATTTCCCGTGAGTAATCATCCTTATCTGCCTGGGCACGGAGCGAGTGGACTGCCGGACCCTTGGATGAATTCAGCATCTTGGACTGGATAAAAGTGCGGTCGATATTCTTTCCCATTTCTCCGCCAAGGGCATCCAGTTCCCGGACAAGGTGCCCTTTGGAGCTTCCGCCGATGTTCGGATTGCAGGGCATCAGGGCTACGCTGTTGATGCTTACCGTGAAAACTATAGTCTTTATATTAAGGCGCGCTAAGGCAAGGGCTGCTTCGCACCCCGCGTGTCCCGCTCCTATAACGGCCGCATCATAATCCCTGATCACTGTTTCCATGTATAGCCCTTCCCTGAAGATCCTTCGCTTCTTTCAGTATGACAATCCTTATTCCGGAATTTAAGGATTATTTTCCCATACAGAATTCCGAGAATATTTTATTAAACAGGTCCTCGTCCGTCTCTTCTCCTGTCACGTTGCCGAGAAATGAATAGGAATCCATCAGATCCACAGTAAAGAAATCCTCCGTCATCCCGTCATCTATACTTCTGATCACCAGCTTCAGACTGTCAAGTGCAGACTTCAGCTCTCCAAGCTGCCTTTCGCTGGTGATAAATATTTCTTCGTCGCCTGCAAGTGCCCCTGACAGAAACATCTCTTCTATCAGTGCTTTTAATTCCTTTAATCCCTTCTCTTCCCTTGCGGAAAAATCAATGCAGGGCAGATCGGAATATGAATAGTTTTTCTCTTCCGTTCTGATATCAGTTTTATTGAGTAAAACTATACACCTTTTATTAAGGGAACGGATATAATCATATATCTCCTTATCCTCTGTATCCGTGTCTTCACTGGAATCCAGGATAAAGAGAACGAGATCGGCTTTGTCGATGGTTTCTCTTGAGCGCTCAACCCCGATCTTCTCAACCACATCTTCCGTATCCCTTATTCCCGCTGTGTCGGATAAGATAAGGGGGATCCCGTCTATCACTATCTCCGATGACAGAACATCCCTGGTGGTTCCGGGAATATCCGTGACGATCGCCTTTGACTCTCCGCAGAGGAGATTGAGTATTGAAGATTTTCCTACATTCGGCTTTCCGGCTATCGCGGTCTTTATCCCGCCTTTAAGTATTCTTCCGGTATCTGCACTTTTTAACAGTTCCTCTATACTGCCTGATATATCAAGTACTTCTGCTTTTAATCTGTCAGGATATCCTTCAAGGGAATAGTGTTCCGGATCGTCAAGCGCAGACTCGATAAAAGCGCACTCATGAAGGATCCTCTCCCGGAGAATTTTAATCTTTTCATATATCCCTCCCCGCAATACGGAGAGAGAATTTTTCCTCGCCAGTTCATTGGTGGAGGATATGATATCCATCACCGCTTCTGCTTCGGTAAGATCTATACGTCCGTTAAGATAAGCCCTCTTTGTGAATTCACCGGGATCTGCCGGCCGTACTCCTCTTTTTATGATAAGTGAAAGCACCCGGCGAAGAACGAAGCTTCCTCCGTGACAGCTTATTTCAACCGTGTCCTCAGCGGTAAAGGATTTTGGTTTTTTGAAAACAGTTACCAGAACCTCGTCTATCTCTTCTTCCCCGTCCCGGATGAAACCATACTTTACCGTATGGGAAGGCTGTTCTTTGATATTTAGTTTTTTTCCGCTCTTTGAAAAAATGAGACCATCCGTCAGAGCGATGGCCTCACTTCCCGATATCCTTATTACGCCTATCCCGGACTGACCCGGGGCTGTAGCGATTGCTGCGATGGTATCGCTGTCTTTATCTCTTAACATAAGAAATTCCGGTACCGTTATTTTTTAAGGGTTATAACTACTCTCCTGAAAGGCTCGTCTCCTTCGGAATGGGTAACCACATATCTGTCTCCCTGAAGGGCTGAGTGTATGATCCTTCTTTCATAAGGATTCATGGGCTCAAGAGAAACAGGTCTCTTCGTTCTCTTAACCTTGAAAGCGAGGTTCTTTGCCAAATTCTCAAGGGTCTTTCTTCTTCTCTCCCTGTAATCTTCGGTATCTACCTTAACCCTGATATACTCACCAGTTCCCTTATTTACAATAAGGCTTGCGAGATACTGTACGGAATCAAGGGTCTGACCTCTCTTTCCGATGAGGATTCCCATCTCGGGACCTGAAAGATCGATATTTACTGTCTTCTCAGCAGCATTGAATGAAATGGAAGAGGAAACATCAAGCTCCATAGCCTTGAAAAGATCTGCCAGGAACTTCTCGATCCTTGTCTTTATCTCTTCTTCATTTACGTCTAAAGCGGCTTCTTTTACGGAAACGGTCTCTGCTTCAGCTGTCTTTGTTTCGGATACTGCGGTTTCCTTTACGCTCTCTTCTTTTTTCTCAGGAGCTGCGGGCTTTTCTTCCTTCTTTTCGGGAACATAGCCTTCCTTAACCCTGGCCTTTATAACAGTGGGCTTTGCGTTGAATCCGAGAATACCGGACTTTCCCATATCTACTATTTCATAATCAAGAGCTGATGCCTCTACAGAAAACTGTCTGCATGCATCTTCCAAAACGCTTTCCAGGGACTTCCCTGAAAACTCTGTATATTCCATTTTCTTCCTCCTTATTTAGACGATCTTTCGTTATATTCCTTAACCATATTTGCCCTGGCTGCGATACTGCCCGGACTCTTCTTCGTATCGGTATCAACAGCTGCTTCTTCGCTGCTGTCATTTTTAATATCAGGTACGATGTTTGCGGCTTTGATATTTGCCTTTGCGGAAATGGAATTGCTGTTTGCGGGACCTGATACGGAAGCCGCCTTTCTCACACCTTCCTTTTCCATGTTCTTTTCAATTATCTCATCGATATTCATGTGATCGATATGTCTGTTGATAAGAACCTGCTCGATACTCCTTATCACTGCACCGGATATCCAGTAAATGCCCATACCTATAGGAAGGCTGAAGCAGAAAAAGGCGGATACCAAAGGCATGGTGATGTTCATGGACTTCATCATGTTAGCAGTGGCATCACCATCACCTGTATTTGCAGCCTGGGGCATGAAAAGGGTGTTTATCCACTGGGTCAGTGCTGCAAGGAGCGGTACCATCACGGCACCTACGATCATAAGATATCTTCCGCTTTGAAAGGAAGTCACTATGGTATCCAAAGGGGAATAGGCTACATTCAGTCCGAGGAAGGTATTGAAACTCTCAAACTGGTCCTTTACCTTGTTAAAGATATCCATATCCAAACCGTTTATGGTTCCGATCTGCTGCCAGTCCGCTATTGACGCTCTGTTTAGAACATCTATTACGGAATTAACAGCATCTTCTCCGGTAAAATTACCGTTCTTTACGTAATTTGCGTACTGTCCCTTGGTGGTGATCGAGAGATTCGACAGAACTTCCACGCCGTTTGTGGTGGTAAGGATATTCTCCGCCAGTTCCTTTAAGCAGTCATATACCTTGGTAACATAGGCGGGAATACTGTAGATAACCCTGTAAAGGGCAAAAAGTATGGGCATCTGTATCAACAGCTGGACACAGCTTCCCGTAGGAGACACGCCGTATTTCTTATAAACATACTGCATCTCCTCATTTTGCTTCGCCATTGATTCCTGATCTTTCTTGCCCTTGTATTTCTCCTGAATGGCCTTGATCTCAGGGTTCATCCTGGCGGATAATTTTGAAAACTTCTGCTGCTGGAATGTAAGAGGCAGCAGGAAAATGTAGATGATTATCGTAAATATGATAATTGCCACACCTACATTCGGAACAATATTGAATATCACATTGAGCAGAGCACCTAATATCCTGGCAATGGGACCGAGTATCGCTCCGCCGTTTTGTGTCAGCAGAATTCCTGACAAATCATTTTCCTCCTAAGCTTGAGTCAGGACGATATCCCTTTATACTTAAGCGGAACAGGATCAACTCCCCCCTTTGAAAAGGGATTGCATCTTAGGATTCTGTAAAAAGCCATGAGTCCTCCCCTTAAAGCCCCGTATCTTTCCACAGCCTCCAGCCCGTAAGCTGAACAGCTTGGATAATAGGGACATTTCGTTCCTTTATAAGGAGAAATATATTTCTGGTATTTCTTTATCAGAAACACGAATATATGCTTCATATGTTAATTTCTTTTTATGACCTTTAATGCTTTTCCCAGATAAAGCAGGGATTTTTCCACATCCTGACATTTTAACGGTTCTTTGTTACTTGTCTTTTGAGGATTAGCGCTTTCCCGCGCTACGACCACTATGTCCAAACCACTATTGAACTTATCCTCATGCAGTCTGTATGCTTCTCTTACTAACCTCGTCAGCCGGTGACGGACGATCGAATTGCCGACCTTTTTGCTGACGGATATTCCAAGGCGGTTTATCTCAAGCTCGTTTTCCAGTATATACATCACAAAATATCGATCCGCTTTGGATCTTCTTTTCCTGTAAACAGCCTTGAAATCTGTGTTTTTCTTTAAGCTTGAAAAACTTTTCATTTATGGTAAATAAAAGACCACCTTTTTGTGGTCTCTTTTCTTCCGAAAGATATTATACGGTAAGTTTTGCTCTGCCCTTTGCTCTCCTGGCTGCCAGAACCTTACGTCCTCCGGGAGTGCTCATTCTGGCACGGAAACCGTGAACTTTATTTCTCTGTCTCTTTTTAGGGTGATAAGTCATCCACATATTACAAGTACCTCCTACGATCAAATGGTAAAAATACCGGAAAACACGACGTACATTATATATACATAAGATATTTCAGTCAAGCATCAAATATCCGCTTTACATAATTTTTATCCACTTTTTGTGAATAAGTAGTGGATAAGTTCGATTTTTAAAGTGAATAAGCTCTTAATATTTAAAGAATTTATTAATATTCCCGATATTTTGAGGTTTCGACTTATCCACATTTATCCACAAAAAAAAGTGAATAAACACCTGTTTGTTTAACATAAATAAAATTTTAAATTTTTTATATTCTCTGAAACCGCTCTATTTTGCCCATATTGGAGTTATCCACTAAAATATACCAAATGTCATTTCTTGTAAATAAACGCGATATGAGGTAAAATAACAGTACTTGTGGTTAAAAGGAAGGTTTACTTATAATATGAACGAACGGGAAATTCTGGTAAAAAACTGGGACAGATTAAAGCTTCAGATATTAAATGACAATAAAAACAATATTTCAGAGGTTGCATTTAATACCTGGATCAATCCTCTTAAAATAGGAAGAGTTGAAAATAATACCATTGTTCTTCTTGTTCCTCCCGTTCATGCCGGTGACGGAACCGGAATTGAGATCATTAAAAATAATTATTCTTCCCTATTTAAAGTATTTCTTTCCGAATTCATGAGTAATACCTATGGTGTTGACAAGATCTATGAAATTGAATTCGCAGTGGAGGATTCAAATTACGACTATGATCTTAATATAAGTAATGAAAAGCTGTCCACTCTTCAGAGATCCAATCTGAATCCCAGATATACTTTCGGAAATTTCGTCGTGGGTCCCACCAACGAACTGGCGGTTTCCGCAGCAAAAGCTGTTGCTGAGAAACCCGGTCTTTCCTTTAATCCTCTTTTCCTTTACGGAGGTCCGGGACTCGGAAAAACCCACCTTATGCACGCCATCGGTTACAGCATAATTAAAAACGATCCTTCAAAGATCGTGAGATATGTGACCAGCGAACAGTTTACAAATGAAGTGGTGGAAGCGATCCGTAATCAGAGTACCCAGAAAATGAGGGATATTTACAGATCCGTTGATGTGCTGCTTTTGGATGACGTCCAGTTTATTATAGGAAAAGAGCAGACTCAGAATGAGCTTTTCAATTCCTTTAATGAGCTTTACGGACAGAATAAAGCCATCATCCTTTCTTCCGATAAGCCTCCGAAGGATCTGAAAACCCTGGATGAGAGAATGAAGTCCAGGTTTGAGATGGGACTTACAGTGGATATCACTCCTCCGGACTATGAGACCAGAATGGTAATTCTCCGGCAGTACGCCAAGCAGCATGACTTTGAAGTAAATGATGATGTGATCCAGTACATCGCTACCAACATCACCACCAATATCAGGGAGCTGGAAGGAGCACTGAATAAAGTCTATGCCCGGAAGAGCTTTATTAATGAAGAGATAACGGTTTCTATCGCAGAAGAAGCCATCAGGGATATCCTGAGAGAATCAGAACCCAGAAAAATAACTCTCGATCTCATTATTTCCGAAGTGGCCAGCTACTATGAAACCACAAAGGAAGCCATTATCTCAAAGAAAAGAACGAAGGAAAAGGTTCTTCCGAGACATGTTTCCATGTATTTATGCCGTGAATTAACGGACGAACCCTATGATGTAATAGGTAATTACATGGGTGGAAGAGATCATACAACTGTTATCAACGGTTACAAAAAGGTTAATGACAATTTGTCCACAAATCCTTCACTGAGTAATGATATTGAAAATCTGAAGAAAAGAATTATCCCCGAGCAGTAAACAGGGATAACAGCCATTATCAACATAGTTATGATTCCGTGAAACTATGACGGCAATCAGGGTTTCACGGCTTATAAACATTTTCACAGCTACTATTACTATAACGACTAAAAATAAATCATATATATATTTATAAGGAGAGAGAAGGGAGACTAATCCACCATGAAAATAAAATGTGCAAAAAGTGATCTTGTAAACTCAATAAGCATTGTTTCAAAAGCGGTTTCTTCCAATAAGACGTCTACTTCCATTTTGGAATGCATACTTATTGAAGTGGCAAACGGAACTATCAAATTCACTGCCAGTGATAAGGAACTGGGAATAGAAACAAAGGTTAAGGGAAGTATCAGTGAGAACGGAGTGGTAGCGGTAGACGCAAATATCTTCGGAAATGTGATAAGCAAGCTTCCTGATGGTGAAGTTGATATCGTATCCGATGCTTCATATAAGGTAACCATTAAATGCATGAAAGCCAGGTTTGATCTGCCCGGACGTTCAGGTGAGGATTTTTCGGGACTTCCTCTTATTGAAAAGGATGACTGCATAACCATTTCACAGTACACCTTAAAGGAAGTGATAAGGCAGACCATTTTTGCCACCAGTTCAAATGATAATAATAAGCTTCTTACCGGTGAGCTTTTTGACATTAAGGGAGACCGGATGAGAGTGGTAGCTCTTGACGGCCACAGGGTTGCCATCAGGAATATTGAACTCCGTCAGTCCTATGCGGACAAGAAGGTGGTTATTCCCGGAAAGACACTTAATGATATAGGAAAGATCCTCTCCGGAGAGATTGAAAAGGAAGTAAATATCTACTTCATGTCAAATCACATAGTTTTCGAATTCGATCAGACTGTTATGGTTTCACGTCTTATCGAAGGAGAATTCTTCGATGTGAACAGGATGATGAAGGATGATTATGCCACAAAGGTTGAAGTAAATAAGAAGATGTTGCAGGAAACTATTGAAAGAGCCCTGCTGCTTGTAAAGGACAATGATAAAAAACCGGTAGTTATAGGAATCAACGATACTTCCATGGAGTTCAAGATAAAGTCGACCATCGGATCCATGGATGAGTTTGTGGATGTTACAAAATCCGGAGAGGATATGCTGATTGGCTTCAATCCGAAATTTGTGCTGGATGTTCTCCGTGTCATAGATGAGGAAAGTATATCCATGTATATGCTGGATTCCAAAGCTCCCGCCTATATTAAGGATGACGCCGGAAAGTATGTCTATGTGATCCTGCCTATTAATTTCAATACTATTTAAGATGGAATTCAAGCTGAAAACAGATGAAGAAATGATAAAGCTCGGACAGCTCTTAAAGGCTGCAGACCTGGTGGAATCAGGTTCCGAGGCGAAGATCGTTATACAGAACGGGGAAGTAAAGGTAAATGATGAAGTCTGCCTTATGAGAGGAAAAAAGATTAAAAGAGGCGACCGCATTTCGTTTATGGGAAAAGATATAGAAATATCCTGATGAAGATTAAGAGATTAGAATTTACTTCTTTCCGTAATTACGAGACCCTGGAGCTTAATCTCGGGGATGAATGTAATATTTTTTACGGAAACAACGCCCAGGGAAAGACAAATATCTTAGAGGGAATATATCTTTCCTGTACCACAAAATCCCATAAAAAAAGCAAGGACCGGGAAATGATACGGTTCGGGGATGAAGAAGCTCATATCAGAGTGTATATCGAAAAAAAGAAGATTGATTACAGGATCGATATGCACCTTAAAGGAAATGTAAAAAAACACATCGCCATAAACGGACAGCCCGTAAAAAGGGCGGCAGATCTTCTCGGGATCGCAAATATCATTTTCTTTTCTCCGGAAGATATAAGTATGATAAAAAGCGCTCCCTCAGAAAGAAGAAGGTTTGTGGATATGGACTTGTCCCAGCTGGACAGCCTGTATCTGAATTCCCTCTCACAGTATTCAAAAACTCTTGAGCAGAAGAATAAGATCCTCAGGGATGCTACATATTTCGGAGGTCCCTCCTTTGATGAAATGCTGGATGTCTGGGATGAGAAGCTCCTGGAATACGGAGAGGATATCATCAGGAAAAGATCCCTTTTCATAGAAGAACTGAACGGGATCCTTAAGGAAAAGAATAAGGAGATAACCGGTGTAGATGAAGAACTAAGCTGTATCTACGAACCGGATGCTTCAATAGAGGAATACAGGGAAAAGCTTTTGAAGGGCAGAAAAAATGATCTGAAAAGCGGCAGTACTTCCACAGGTCCCCACAGGGATGATATCAGATTTTCCCTGGATGGTACGGATCTAAGGAAATACGGTTCCCAGGGACAGCAGCGGTCGGCATCACTTTCGGTCAAGCTGTCAGAAATAGAGCTGGTAAAGAAAAGGATAAAGGACACGCCGATACTTATGCTGGATGATGTCCTTTCCGAGCTGGACAGCACGAGACAGAAGTGTCTCCTTAATTCCATTGGAGAGATACAAACCCTTATAACATGTACGGGTCTTGATGAACTGATCAAAAATGATTTTATAAAAGACAAGGTTTTCTATGTGGAAAACGCTACCGTTATAAAGAAGGAAAGGAGCGGCATCAAATAATAATGAGTCAGCAGTATGGTGCGGATCAGATACAGATATTAGAAGGTCTGGAGGCAGTGAGAAAGCGCCCCGGAATGTATATAGGAACCACCAGTTCCAGGGGACTTCATCATTTAGTTTATGAGATAGTGGATAATTCCGTGGACGAGGCATTAGCCGGAGCCTGCGACAATATTCACGTGTGGATCAATCAGGACGGCTCTGTTACGGTTGAGGATAACGGAAGAGGAATTCCTGTTGATATTAACCATAAATCCGGACTTCCCGGAGTGGAAGTGGTATTTACCATTCTTCACGCGGGAGGAAAATTCGGCGGCGGAGGATACAAGGTTTCCGGCGGTCTTCACGGCGTGGGAGCTTCCGTGGTCAACGCTCTTTCCGAGTGGTTAACGGTTAATATCTTTAAGGAAGGCAAGATCTACGAAGAGAAATTCTCCCGGGGAAAGACCACAGCGCCCCTTTCGGTAGTGGGAGACTGTGAGAAAGAAAAGCACGGCACCAGGGTTACCTTTAAGCCGGATGCGGAGATATTTAAAGAAACCGTTACCTTTGAATTCAATGTTTTAAGGCAGCGTTTAAGAGAGATGGCCTTCCTCACAAAGAATCTGAGGATAGACCTTCACGATATCAGGGAAGGAAATGAAAGGGACGAGATCTTCCACTACGAAGGCGGTATCAAGGAATTCGTTAAATATCTGAATAAGAGCACCACCGCCCTTTACGAAGATGTGATATACAGCGAAGGCATGAGGGGAAATGTCTATGTGGAGGTCGCTATGCAGCATAACGACTCATACAATGAGAGTTCCTACAGCTTCGTTAATAACATCAATACTCCCGAGGGAGGAACCCATCTTACCGGTTTCAGGAACGCCATTACAAAGACCTTTAATGACTATGCGAGGAAAATGAAGTTCCTGAAGGATAGTGAAGAGAACTTATCCGGTGAGGACATAAGAGAGGGACTGACCTCAATAGTATCCATAAAGATAGAGGATCCCCAGTTTGAAGGGCAGACCAAGCAGAAGCTCGGTAATACGGAGGCCAGAAATGCTGTAGAATCCCTGCTTTCCGAGCAGCTGACCTACTATTTGGAGCAGAATCCTTCGGTTGCAAAGATAATCTGTGAAAAATCCATACAGTCACAGAGAGCCAGGGAAGCAGCAAGAAAGGCGAGGGATCTGACCCGTCGTAAGTCAGCACTTGACGGGCTGTCACTTCCCGGAAAGCTTGCGGACTGTTCCGACAAGGATCCGAAGAACTGCGAGATCTTTATAGTCGAGGGAGATTCCGCCGGAGGCAGCGCAAAAACTGCCCGCTCCAGAGCGACACAGGCCATACTTCCCCTTCGCGGAAAGATACTTAATGTTGAGAAAGCGCGTCTGGACAGGGTTTACGGCAATGAGGAAATAAAATCCATGATCACCGCCTTTGGTACCGGTATTCATGATGATTTTGATATTTCAAAGCTCCGCTATGACAAGATAATAATCATGACGGATGCCGACGTGGACGGCGCCCATATAGCAACCCTTATGCTGACCTTTATATACCGTTTCATGCCGGAGCTTATCCGCCAGGGACATGTATATCTGGCGCAGCCCCCGCTCTACAAGCTGGAGAAGAATAAGAAGGTATGGTATGCCTACTCGGATGACGAGCTGTCAAAGATCATAAGCGATGTCGGAAGAGACCAGAATAACAAGATCCAGAGATATAAGGGTCTCGGAGAAATGGATGCGGAGCAGCTCTGGGAAACCACAATGGATCCCGAGAAGAGGGTGCTTCTCCGGGTTGGAATGGATGAAGAAGCGGAGTCCGATGTGAACCTGACCTTCATGACCCTTATGGGAGATAAGGTTGAGCCGCGCCGCGACTTTATTCTTGAAAACGCGAAGTACGTGAAAAATCTGGATATATAATAAATGCCTTCCCCTTTAGGGAAGAAACCGTGAGGTAATAATGGAAGAGAACACATTTGACCGGATAAACGAAGTAGACCTGAAACAGACCATGGAGTCATCCTATATTGACTATGCCATGAGCGTTATAGCGGCAAGAGCCCTCCCCGATGTAAGGGACGGCTTAAAGCCCGTTCAGCGGCGTATCCTGTACTCCATGATAGAACTGAATATCGGTCCCGATAAGCCGCACAGGAAATGTGCCCGTATAGTCGGTGATACCATGGGTAAATATCACCCCCACGGAGACAGCTCTATTTACGGATCTCTCGTAAACATGGCCCAGGAGTGGTCCATGCGTTACTGCCTCGTGGACGGTCACGGAAACTTCGGATCCGTGGACGGAGACGGTGCCGCAGCCATGCGATATACAGAGGCCAGGCTTTCAAAGATCTCAATGGAGATGCTGGCCGATATCAATAAGAATACCGTTGACTTTATTCCGAACTTTGATGAAACTGAATCGGAGCCCATGGTACTGCCTGCCAGATTCCCCAATCTCCTTGTAAACGGAACCACGGGAATAGCAGTCGGAATGGCTACAAATATTCCTCCCCATAATCTCCGGGAGGTAATAGATGCCGTTCGTCTCCTTATTGACAACAAGGTAAATGAAGACAGGGACACCGATATCACCGAGCTTCTCCGGATAGTAAAGGGCCCGGATTTCCCTACGGGAGGAACCATCCTCGGAAACAGGGGAATAGAGGAAGCCTACAGAACAGGCCGGGGCAAGGTGGTAGTAAGAGCCGTCACCGATATTGAGACCATGGATAACGGAAAATCCAGGATCATCGTGACAGAGCTTCCCTATCTTGTAAACAAGTCAAAGCTTCTTAAAAATATTGCAGACCTCGTAAAGGATAAGAAGATAGACGGCATAACGGATCTGAGGGATGAGTCCGACAGGGAAGGTATGCGGATCGTTATCGAACTCAGGAGAGATGCCAACGCAAACATCATCCTGAACCAGCTGTATAAGCATACCCAGCTGCAGGACAGCTTCGGCATCATCATGCTGGCGCTGGTAAATAACGAGCCCCATATATTAAACCTTTTAGAAATGCTGAAGTGCTACCTTCTGCATCAGGAGGATGTGGTAAGGCGGCGCACCCAGTTTGATCTCAACAAGGCAGAAGAGAGAGCCCATATACTGGAAGGACTTTTAAAGGCGATAGACGCGATAGATGAGGTTATCAGGCTGATCCGTGCGAGCAAGACCGTAGCAGAGGCAAAGGAAAAGCTCATTGAATTCCTGCAGATCGATGATCCCCAGGCATCCGCTATTGTGGAAATGAAGCTCCGTGCCCTTGCCGCATTGGAAATGGAAAAACTGCAGAATGAGTATGATGAGCTTCAGAAGAAGATCGCAGAATATAAGGAAATTCTCGGAGATCCGAAGAGACTTCTCGGCGTAATAAGAGAAGAGATCTCTGTTATCTATGATAAATACGGAGATGACAGAAAGACCTCCATAGGTTTTGACGCCTTCGATATTTCCGTAGAGGATATGATCCCGAAGGAAAATACCGTGCTTGCCATGACAAGTCTCGGTTATATCAAGAGGATGTCTGTGGATAATTTCTCTGCCCAGAACAGAGGAGGCAGGGGAATAAAGGGGATCACCACCATAGAAAATGACTATATCGAAGATCTCCTTATGACCACCACCCATAATTACGTGATGTTCTTTACGAATCTGGGAAGGGTATACCGGCTGAAAGCATACGAGATACCCGAAGGCTCCAGAAATGCCAGGGGAACAGCTATCGTAAATCTCCTGCAGCTGTCGCCGGAGGAGAAGATCACTGCCACCATTCCCATTAAGGATTTTGAAGAAGACAGATATCTCTTCATGGTGACCAAGAAGGGAATCGTGAAAAAGACCCGGGCAAAGGAATTCGCAAATGTGCGTAAGAACGGGCTTTTCGCGATAAACTTAAGGGATGATGACGAGCTTGTGGAAGTAAAGCATATCCGTACCGAGGAAGATATCTTTATAGTTACCAAGTACGGAATGTGCATAAGATTTAAGGAAAGTGACGTACGAAGCACCGGCCGTGCCGCCATGGGCGTTATCGGAGTAAATCTCATAGACGGCGATGATGTTGTGGGAATGCAGCTGATGAGCCAGGGAGAAGCGCTGCTCCTCGTTACCGAGAACGGAATAGGAAAGAGAACGGCTTTAGAAGAATTCCATGTTCAGAGACGAGGCGGCAAGGGTGTTAAGTGCTACAAGATCACGGAAAAGACCGGAGACCTGGTAGGAGTAAAGGCTGTTAACTCAGATCACGAAGTAATGCTGATAACCGATGCCGGCGTGATAATCCAGATAAGGGCAAATGATATTTCAGAATTAAGCCGTATCACCATGGGCGTCAAGCTCATGAATCTGGATGAAGGCGTGCGGGTAGCGAAGGTTGCTAAGGTCAGGGAAAAGCTCTCCGACGGCAACAATGATATCGAAGATATAAATGCAGAAACAGAGAATACAGATACTTCTGAAAAGACCGCTGCGCCGGATACGGAAGAGAGTCCGGCAGAAGAGGGCAGTGATCAGTAAAGACTGTTCCCTTTTGTATCAGTGACAACGATGCAGGGGAAATCCTCTACAGTAAGTTTTCTTACAGCTTCAGTTCCGAGGTCATCATAGGCGATGACCTCGGATTTTTTTATACTCTTTGACAGCAGGGCGCCGGCTCCGCCGATAGCACCGAGGTATACGGCCTTATTTTTTATTATGGCTTCATGCACCTCGGGAGAACGCTTTCCCTTTCCTATCATTCCGAGCAGACCGAGGTTTAAGAGCCTGGGAGCATATTTGTCCATGCGGCTTGCCGTGGTGGGACCGGCACTGCCGATGGGGCGTCCCGGGCGTGCAGGGCTGGGTCCCATGTAATATATAACCTGTCCCCTGATATCAAAGGGAAGAGGCTGATCATTATCCAGGGCTTCATCCATTCTCTTATGGGCGGCGTCCCTTGCAGTATATATGGTTCCGCTTAAAAAAATCTTATCTCCGGCAGTAAGCTTTTCCGTGATTTCTTTATCAAAAGGTGCTGTAATATGGTATTCCATGGTATCTCCCGTTATGTTTCACGTTTTATTCAGAGTTATCAACAAAATGTTGATAAGTTGTGGATAAGATAAACTAAATATTGTGGTAACTATAACTCGTGAAACATTATATTGTTACTGTAATGTGTCTGTTCACATGGCAGCAGATATTAACTGCCACAGGAAGTCCCGCTATATGTGTGGGGAAGGTATTGATATTAACAGAAAGCGCGGTGGTGCTGCCCCCTAGGCCGCCGGGACCTATGCCGGTCTCATTTATTTCTTTTAACAGTTCTTCTTCCAGTTCCCGTATATGCTGTAACGGAGAGTGTTCGCCCGCATTCCGGGTAAGGGCCTGTTTTGCGAGGATGGCGCATTTTTCAAAATCGCCGCCGATACCTACTCCCACCACCATGGGAGGACAGGCGTTCGGGCCGGCATCCTTTACTGCGCTGAGCACGGCTTCCTTTACACCTTCCCTGCCCTGGGCCGGCTTCAGCATAAATACCCGGCTCATGTTTTCACTGCCGAAGCCCTTCGGAGCGAGGGTTATCTTAACTTTATCCCCGGGAACTATCCGGGTGTGGATAATGGCGGGGGTATTATCTCCGGTATTTTCCCTCAGCAGGGGGTCGCTTACAACGCTTTTTCGAAGGTATCCGTCGGTATAGCCGATGCTGACTCCCTTATTTACAGCTTCCGTCAGGTCTCCTCCCGTTAAATGAACATCCTGTCCGATGTCCATAAAGAGTATGGCCATTCCCGTGTCCTGGCAGATCGGGATCATGTCTTCTCCCGCAATCGCCAGATTATCCTTCAGCTGTAAAAGGATATCCTTTCCTATCGGGGAAGTCTCGCTTTCCTCAGCTTTATTTAAGACGTCCCGCATGTCTTCAGACAGGAAATGATTTGCTTTTATGCACATTTCCGCTATTTTTTCAGTTATCTCAGATACTTGTATTTCCCGAATCATTATGAAGTCCTTTCTATGAATATACGATAGCATATTTTCAGCCATCGTACAAAAACAGGGATAGACTTTTACCCGATTTTGAGGGATAATGATGCGGATGTTATAGTGTTTGGGAAGAATGCGCCGGTGGATGCCGTCTTCTGAATATAACAGAGAATCTTTCAAGCAGAGGAGAAAAACAGTGTTAGATATAAAATTTTTGAGGGAAAATCCGGATATCGTAAAGGAAAACATAAAAAAGAAATTTCAGGACGAGAAGCTTCCGCTTGTTGACGAAGTGATCGCCCTTGATAAGGAAAACCGCGAAACCCAGCAGGAGGCGGACGATCTCCGTAACAGCAGAAACAAGCTTTCCAAAGAGATCGGTGCCCTTATGGGACAGGGAAAGAAGGAGGAGGCAGAGAAGGTTAAAGCCCAGGTTGCTGCCAATGCCGAGCGTCTTTCCGAGCTGGAGAAAAAAAATAATGAGCTCCGGGAAAAGATACAGTCCATAATGTATGTGATCCCCCAGATCATCGATGATTCCGTTCCCGTCGGAAAAGACGACAGCGAGAACGTGGAGATAGAGAAGTTCGGAGAGCCGGTAGTACCCGATTTTGAGATCCCTTATCACACGGATATAATGGAGAGCTTTGGCGGCATAGATCTGGATGCAGCGAGGCGGGTGGCCGGAAACGGTTTCTATTATCTCGTTGGGGATATAGCAAGGCTTCATTCCGCAGTAATAAGCTACGCCCGTGATTTCATGATAGACAGGGGCTTTACCTATGTGGTACCGCCTTTCATGATCCACGGAAATGTGGTTCAGGGAGTTATGAGTTTCCCTGAGATGGAAGCCATGATGTACAAGATCGAGGGAGAAGACCTTTATCTTATCGGCACTTCGGAGCATTCCATGATAGGACGTTATATCGACCAGATTATTCCCGAGGATCAGCTGCCGCTCACCCTTACCAGCTATTCTCCCTGCTTCCGGAAGGAAAAGGGAGCGCACGGACTGGAAGAAAGAGGAGTGTACCGTATCCACCAGTTTGAAAAGCAGGAGATGATCGTGGTCTGCAAGCCGGAGGATTCGGCTTACTGGTATGACCAGCTCTGGAAGAACACGGTGGATCTTTTCAGATCCCTGGATATTCCCGTGCATACCCTGGAGTGCTGTTCCGGAGATTTGGCAGACTTAAAGTGCAAGTCCTGTGACGTGGAAGCCTGGAGCCCCAGACAGAAGAAGTACTTTGAAGTTGGAAGCTGTTCAAATCTGGGAGACGCCCAGGCGAGGAGACTGAAGATCCGTATAAAGGGAGAAAAGGGAAATTATCTGGCACATACCTTAAATAATACGGTTGTGGCTCCTCCCAGAATGCTGATCGCTTTCCTTGAGAATAACCTCTGTGCGGACGGCTCCGTAAAGATACCGGAGGTATTAAGGCCCTACATGGGCGGAACAGAAGTGCTGGTACCGAAGAATAAGGGTAAATAAGCACGTGCCGATACTGATCTTTATTTTAACAGTCTGTCTGATGGGCTGTTCTGCAGGAAATACCGCGGCGGAAAAAGTGGGATCTTTTTCCGGGACTGACAGCGAAAAGGACTATATCAGGGCGTCTGACGTGCTGGTCGAAGACGTATCTTCGGCGGCGGAAAACGCTGAACCCCGGAAGAACCCGGATAACGCCCTGAATATCCCGACTCAGATCACGAAGGTCGGAGATACTTATTTTATAGTTGACTGTTATCATGATCAGATAATTTATAATGATGACCTGACTGCCCCCCTTAGCGAGTGGTCCGTTATGACGGACGAGCTTAATAAAGGGCATACTCTCGCAAGCGACGGGACAGTATATGTCACGGACGATACGGAAAACGACCGCATAATGGTATTTGAGAGGTCAGGGGACAGCTTTGTTTTTACGCAGAAATTTGATGATATCACATCCCGGCCCCATTATATCGTTTATGACGGGGCGCGGGATTTATTTTTTGCCTGGTGCTCCACCAGCGGTGAAATGTATGTTTTCCGCCGCGATAAAGAGGATAACCGGATGTATTTAACGGATGTACGATCCATACCGGAGCTTGACGGAGTGTATGTGCGCTCTTTCACGATCATCGGTGATGAGGTCTACTTTGTTTCCGGAAACAGCAGCATTATAAAGGCAGATCTCGATACTTTCAAAATACTGGAAGAATACCCGGTTCCTTCAACCATGGCCGGGATGATACAGCTTACGAAGATAGAAGATTTCTTCTATATCACCATATCCACCGACGACAAATGGGATCAGAATTACGCCACCATTATCAGATGCAGGTCGTTAAAGGATCTGCAGAATAACGATTTTGAAGATATCTACCATTACTTTGTCGGTGGAGGAACCCCCTACTACATCACGGAAATAGACGGATACTACTACCTCACGGAGCACCGGGTGCCGGGACATTCCATATGGCGCTTCCGTCCGGAGGGAGAGGATATAAAGGTCGAAAGTATTTTTGATCCGGAGGAACCGGAGATAAATTCTGACGGATTTTATCAAAAGCTGGCAAAGGGGGAAGATGTAAATATACTGATAAACGGGGACTCCATTGCAGCGGGAGCCGGAGCGTCCGACGGAAAGTCCTGGGATGCCCGACTGAAGAGTTTTATAGAATCCGAATATCATGTGAACTGCAACATAACCAATATTTCCATGGGCGGAAACGGAAGCTATGCGGGATATGTGAGGGAGAGCATCCTTGATGACGGCAGAGATTATGATCTGGTGATCTTTTGCTACGGGCAGAACGACGGAAGGAAGAAGATCGCTGCCGACTATGAATCCCTGATAAGAGCGGCAAGGGAAAAATATCCGAAGGCGGAAATGATCTCCATTCTGGAAAGCTCCCAGAGAGAGTACACGAAGAAGATAAAGACGATAGAAGAGCTGGACAGGTATTACGATATTCCTGAAGCGGATATGATAGCAGCCTTCAATGACAGCGGCGTCCCCTATGATGAGCTGACGGTTGATGACAAGCATCCGAATGACAGGGGTCACGGTCTGTATTTAGATGTGGTAAGCAATGTTATAAAAGAAAATGTGTCGAACAACGCTTCATACAGTAAGACGATGAAGTCGCCCTTAAATGAAAACGCTTTGGGAGCGAAGGATATTTCCTATTATCCGGCGGAAGCTTTTACGCGAAAAGATGATCTGACGTGGACAATTACTATGGATAAGGAAGTCCGGGGGATCCCCGGTATTTATCAGACCTTCGGGCCCGGTGACGGGAAGGTGGTAATAAATTCGGATAGCGGTGCCCCGGTTGAATCGGATATTGCCTGGCCCTATGATTTTAAACAGGACTACATTACTGCCCTTAGCGATGAAGAGACCGGCATCTCCGGTACGGTTGAGATCATTTTCTCATCGCCCGAATGGGCGGACGGCTTTAAAGGGCTGATAGGGTAAGCAGAATTCTCTGCTTTTTGACTATAAACTGATTATTATGGTATTATTCATAAAGCTGTTTTACTAAATCTTCCCACACCCAAAAGTGCGAATCCTATTTATTATGTGGGAAGTTTTATTTATTTATTCATGTATGATCATGAAGATTTATAAATTTTTTTACTCAAGAGGAAGAATATGTCAAGGGAAACAGTAATAAACCGAGAAGAAGAGCCGCTTACCCGTGGCACTGTGATAAACCGAGAAGAAGAGCCGCTTACCCGCGGCACAGTAATAAACCGAGAAGAAGAGCCACTTACCCGTGGCACTGTTGTAAACCGTGAGGAAGAGCCGCTTACAAACAGTACCGTAGTCAATTCCGAAGAAGGTAACGACCCGGAAATAGAGCAGCTTAAAAGGGGAGATGAGCTTCCCGGCGGCTACATGATCTTAAAGATCCTTAGTAAGGCAGGCGGAGAAGCCCGCCTTTTTGAAGTGGAAAAGGACGGACATATCTATGCCGCCAAATGTTATCTTAGAGAAAAAGCCATAAAGCACGAGGTCCTTGATAAGCTTCTTGAATCAGGACATAAAAATCTGCCGAAGATATATGAGCTTGGAACCTATAACGGTAAACCCTTTGTCATAATGGAGTTCTACCCGCAGGGGAGTCTTGAAGGACAGGTGCTTTCCCCTGAGGAAATGGAAAAGCGCTTTGTGCCCGATATGAATGAAGCC
>JAIKXV010000028.1 GCA_024683935.1 Lachnospiraceae bacterium
GAGAAGCCGGAAACAGCCGCCGGGTATGCGGAAGAAGGGGTGATCGATATCATCCAGCTCCACGGACATGAGGACAGCGCTTATATAGAGGAGATCCGGAAGCTAACGGATAAGCCCGTTATCCAGGCATTCAGGATAGACTCGGCTGACAGCCTCAAAGCAGCGGTTAAGAGCACAGCGGACCATATACTTTTGGATTCTGGAGCAGGAACGGGAGAAACCTTTGACTGGTCCCTCTTAAAAAAGACAGACAGGCCATACTTCCTGGCCGGAGGACTGACACCGGAAAATGTCAGGGAAGCAGTGAGGAGTCTTGATCCCTTTGCGGTGGATGTAAGCTCAGGTATAGAGACCGACGGGAAAAAGGACCATGAGAAAATGAAGGCTTTTACGGAAGCAGTAAGGAGTAAAGCATGACAAATGAGGCCGGAAGATTCGGTATACACGGAGGGCAGTATATTTCAGAAACCCTTATGAACGCCGTTATCGAGCTTGAGGAAGCCTATAATAAATACAAGAATGATAAGGAGTTTAATGAGGAGCTTACAACGCTCTTTAATGAATATGCCGGAAGACCTTCGAGGCTCTACTATGCGGAACGAATGACAAAGGATCTTGGCGGAGCGAAGATCTACTTAAAAAGAGAGGATCTGAACCACACCGGAGCCCATAAGATAAATAACGTTCTGGGACAAGCTCTTCTCGCAAAGAAAATGGGAAAGAAGAGGCTGATCGCGGAAACCGGCGCAGGCCAGCACGGAGTGGCAACAGCAACAGCCGCAGCCCTTATGGATATGGAATGTGTGGTATTCATGGGGGAAGAAGATACGAAACGGCAGGCATTAAATGTCTATAGGATGAAGCTTCTCGGTGCGGACGTTATCCCCGTGACAAACGGAACAGCCACGCTTAAAGATGCGGTTTCGGAAGCCATGAGGGAATGGACAAAGAGGATAAGCGATACACACTACTGTCTCGGATCAGTGATGGGTCCCCATCCCTTCCCCACCATAGTAAGAGATTTCCAGGCTGTTATCTCTAAAGAGATAAAGAGCCAGATCCTTGAAAAAGAGGGCAGGCTTCCGGATGCGGTGATCGCCTGCGTGGGCGGAGGATCCAATGCGATAGGGAGCTTCTACCACTTTATCGGGGATAAGGCTGTGAGGCTTATCGGCTGTGAGGCAGCGGGCAGAGGCATAGACACCTTCGAGACCGCAGCTACGATATCGACCGGGCGCCTTGGGATATTCCACGGTATGAAGTCCTACTTCTGTCAGGATGAATACGGGCAGATCGCTCCGGTTTACTCTATTTCCGCAGGACTTGACTATCCGGGCATAGGGCCCGAGCATGCGTTCCTCCATGATACAAAGAGGGCAGAGTATGTGGCTGTCACGGATGAAGAGGCGGTATGTGCATTTGAATATCTTGCAAAGACAGAGGGTATCATCCCTGCCATTGAGTCGGCTCATGCGATTTCCCATGCGATAAAGATCGCGCCGGCTCTCGGAAAGGATAAGGTAATAGTAGTCACCGTTTCCGGAAGGGGAGACAAGGACTGTGCAGCGGTTGCAAGATACAGAGGGCAGGAGGATATACATGAGTAAGATAAAGAAAGCATTTGAAAACGGAAAGGCCTTTATTCCTTTTATCACCTGCGGAGATCCGGATATCACTACCACGAAGAAATGCGTAATAGAAATGGTAAAGGCAGGCGCTGACCTTATCGAGCTCGGGATACCGTTTTCCGATCCCACGGCAGAAGGGCCTGTCATTCAGGATGCAAATGTAAGAGCACTTTCCGGAGGGATCACTACCGATAAGGTATTTGACCTCGTAAGGGATCTTAGGAAGGAAGTGGAAGTACCGTTTGTATTCATGACTTATGCAAATGTGGTGTTTTCATATGATGCGGAGAAATTCATTTCAACCTGTCAGGCTGTCGGGGTTGACGGTCTCATAATCGCAGATCTCCCCTATGAAGAAAAGGAGGAATTCCTTCCTCTCTGCCATAAATATGATGTAGATCTTATATCAATGGTGGCACCGACCTCTGAAAACAGGATAGCAGCCATAGCTAAAGAAGCGGAGGGCTTCCTCTACATCGTTTCAAGTCTCGGAGTCACCGGAGTACGGAGTGAGATCACTACTGATCTCGGAGCTATCGTGGATACAGTACGGAAGAATACAAGTATTCCCTGTGCCATAGGCTTTGGGATATCCACTCCGGAGCAGGCTGCGGGAATGGCGGCTGTTTCCGACGGCGCCATCGTAGGATCTGCTATCATCAAGCTTCTCGCCGAGTACAAGGAGGCAGCTCCTGCAAAGATCGGTGAATACGTAAAGTCTATGAAGGCTGCTGTGTCACAGTAAGCATGATCCTGCTTACTGCAACGCCCCGTAAGGGCCTTAAACAGCAGCTTGTCCTGCCGGTTCCGGCATAAATA
>JAIKXV010000125.1 GCA_024683935.1 Lachnospiraceae bacterium
TCATTGGGTCCTATGAGAGTTCCCACTTTCTTACCGTTAGCGTTATAGTATTGTATCCCTTCATATAGATTATCTGTTTTACTTTCATTACTATAATCTATTATATCTCCGGGATAAATAATTTCGAATTCGTCTAAATCCGCAGGTTTATGCTCCTCATCTATAGGAACCACCGTCTTTGCTGCCCATGCAATAGCCGGCGACAAGCTGCTTAAAGCAACCATCACCGCCATAAAGAAGCATAGAAACTTCCTTTTTCTTATGCGTACATTCTCCTGCTTTTCATTTCTCGTGAACATACTCAAACTCCTTTCACCTTTTTCTGCTTTTTTGAGTATCAGTACAATCTATTCTCTTGATATTACAGCTTGTAAAAATTAACCAATATTATATTACGAATTGATCCGATAAGATGTCAATGTTTATGCCGTCTGTTTTTCATCTCTCTTCCCTCATTGTATATCTTTCTCTGGAAGTGTGAGTAGCAGCCGACGATTTCTTAATGGTATTACCGCTATCATTTATATCACCTGCCTTTCGCTATGTCAATGTTTTGTATGGATTCACTGCCATATTATCTATACACTATTAATGCCAAAACCATGAATTTTACTCACTTAAAAACAGACAAAATTTCGTCATCATTCTTGTGCATGTTGCACAAAAGATTAGGCACTCAACCCCGGTCATAAAGGAACCCCGGCGGGGAGGAAAAGCCTGAGCGGTCCGCCGGTTCCCGCTTGATGAAGCCCCCGGACTTTTGTATAATTTGTAAATCTGAATATCTGCATCGGGTATAAGGAGGAGTCGTGGATAATAAGATTAGGATCGGAAACGTCATAAGAAGCCTGAATCAGATGGTAATAGTAATTAACGGAGATGACTTCTCCATAACCGTGGAAGATCACAATGCTGAATTAAGGAGCATACGAAACACCGGATCTTTTGAAGGATTCAGGGGCGACCTGCATAAGAATATCCACCCTGAGGACAGGGAGGCTTTTTCACTGTTTACCAGGAAAAAAAGGTTCATAAAAGAGCTGGATGAAAAGCTCTTTATCTCCGATGAATTCCGTATCCGGCACACGGACAGCAGGTATTACTGGTCGGAGATCACTATCTGTAATGCTTCCGAAGAAGACAGCACCGAAGGACATGATTACATCCTTCTGATCCGGGATATACACGAGTGGAAGACCAGGGAACTTTCGGAGGAGGCAGAGCTCCGCAGGAACCTTGAGGATCTAAGGGAAAAGTATGACAGCCTGTTTGAAGAGAATATGAAGGATGAGCAGACCGGCTGCTATAACAGAAAGGGATTGAGGTACTATACCGATATTGTTATTAAAGAAGCGTTAAAGACCGGAAGGCACATTTTTGTATGTGTGGCGGATCTTAACGGGTTAAAATACTTAAATGATACCTATGGCCATGCCGCAGGGGACGAAGCCATCGCCACCGTATCCTCCGGACTCCTTAAGTCCGCTCCGCAGGGATCCAGGATCGTTCGCACCGGAGGCGATGAATTCCTGCTGATGGCGGTTCTTCCGGAAGACAGCAAAGAACCCGGTGAAATGGGGGTAAAGCTGGATGCCGGTCTCGAAAAGTATAACAGGTCTCACCGGAATCCTTTTGAGGTTGGCGTGAGTTACGGATGGGTGCTTCTGCCTGTAAAGGACGGGATGACGGATCTGGACGAATATATAGCAATGGCCGATGAAAAGATGTATGAAATGAAGAAAGAGAGGGATGAGCACAGGAGGTGAGAATCCAAAAGGTTTTAGCATCCTTTCAGGATCACGAAGAGGTGTCTGAAGCCGTCCCGGAAAACATTTAATTTAGAGTGCCGCTTAAACCTGCTCCGCTTTAGATCCGTGGGGACTTCCCGGATGCGGAGCCTGTTTTTTGCCGAAACACCGATAAACTCCGTGGCAAATTCCATGCCGCCGGTTTTAAGATCCATTTTTTCCAGAGCACTCCTCCTTACGGACCGGAGGCCGCAGTGAAAATCACCGACCCCGACACCGAAACGGAGTCTTCCAAGGAGTGAGAGGAAACTGCTCCCAAGCCTGTGGGAGAATGGCATGGCGCCTCTCCCGATCTTACCCCTAAACCTGTTCCCCAGGACTACATCCGCCCGGTCTTCCTTCAGCGGAAAGAAGAAGCTGTCGGGGCGCGCCAGGTCATAGGTGGCGTCCGCATCCGAAATAATAATGACTGATCCCCTGCTTACGCTTAGACCCTTCCTGATGGCGAAGCCATAGCCACGTCTTTTTTCCGTCACAAGGACAGCTCCGGAAGAAAGGGCTGTATCCCTTGAATCATCCGTGCTGCCATTGTCCGCAACTATTATCTCCCCGCTGATACCGAGACGCTTCATAAAAGACTTCGCTTCTCTGATGCTGTGCTCCAGAGCGGCTCCCTCATCAAGGCAGGGGAGAATGACCGAAAGGCTTAAACTCTCTTCGTTTACAAGCTTCATTCTGATGAAAACAGATCACTTTCCTTGAAAATACAGGATTTATCCTGAATGAGATTATAAAATAACCGGGATCTCAATTCAAGGAGGGAAGGCTGGTCAGACAACAAAACAATGACAATAGTCATATTGATTTTTTGTAAAAAATTGCTATAATTTTTGTTATGGCTCAAACAGTTTTGGGCTAAATATCAAAAAGGAGATGAAAATATGAAAAAGTTTTTGGCACTGTGTTTAACCGTTGCGATGACAGCCGGACTCTGCGCCTGCTCAGGCGGCGCTGCAGCTCCCGCACCTGAGGCTCCCGCAGCCGAAGCCCCCGCTCCCGCAGCTGAAGCTCCCGCAGCAGAGACCCCTGCTCCCGCAGCTGAAGCTCCCGCGGCAGAGGCTCCCGCAGCCGATGCGGCTCCCGCAGCTGATGCCGGATCAAATCCCGTTGCAGGAAAGAAGGTTGCTTATGTAATGCTTCTTCCTTCCGCCACCATCTTCCAGATGTGGAAAGATTCCTGCGCAAACATCTGTAAGGCTATGGATGTTCAGTTTGATTTCTTCTTCTGCGAAGGAGACTTCAATAAGTGGCAGGACACCATCCGCACCTGCGCATCCGGCGGATATGACGGACTTCTTGTAAGCCACGGAAATCAGGACGGCTCCTATGTATTCCTGAAGGAGATTACCGAAAAGTATCCCAACATGAAGATCGTTACTTTCGATACCCAGTTCTATGCTGACGGCGAATATAAGAAGATCGACGGCGTTACCCAGTTCTTCCAGCAGGATGACAGCCTTGTAACGGTTCTTCTTGACAGCATGATCGAGAAGTACGGCGAAGGCGTTCGTCTTATCAAGGTTTGGAGGGGACCTAACTACAATTCTCCTTTTGACCGCCGTGAAGTAGGCTGGAAGGCTTACGAGGATGCCGGCAAGATCAAGACCGTTGGCGAGGTACAGCCTCTTCAGGATACCGTTGATTCCGCCAATACCGTATTTGCAGCATATCTGCAGAGCGTAAAGCGCGAGGATGTGGACGGCGTTATCGTTTACTACGATGCTTACGGACAGGGCGTATACCAGGCGATCACAGAGAACCCCAACTTTGGCGGAGACAATGCGCTTCCTATGGCATCCGTTGATATCGACCCCGTTGACATCACGAACATGCAGACCAGGCCTGAGATCTGGACCGCAGCAGGAACAACCGACTGGACCTTAAACGGTGAGATCGGAATGCGTATCCTCTTCCTCGAGATGGCAGGAGAATATGACAAGATCTATGATCCCGCCAGCGGAAAGACCGGCGTTGACTATGTAGAGATCCCCGGGTCAGCTATCCTTGCTTCATCCCTGAAGCCTGAGTCAACGGTTGAGAACCTTGGCGACATCGCTCCTGATACATACGGAAACATCGATTATCTGTCAGAGGCAGACTGGATGCCCAAGAACCTCATCCACTGAGAATAAAGCTCAGAGGGGACTTGATTTTAGTTACCAATAAACACTTTAAAAAGGGAGGGCATCGGAGGTTTCTCCGGTG
>JAIKXV010000012.1 GCA_024683935.1 Lachnospiraceae bacterium
ATGTCTGAAAAGCACGTCTTTGATCATTCAGATCAACAGAAACTCATTAAGCAGGCGTTCGATGGAAGGATCTCGAGGGAAAATAAGATAAAAATAAGACATCATTTTGCCATTTTCTATTATTCTTCGTATATAATGATGATTTAATGTTGCCAGAGGAAAAATATGCAAGCTTCTCTTTCAAATGAAAGTATTAGAACTGTCTGCACGGAAGTCGAAGAATACATGAACAGTCGAAAGGCCGCGTCCTAGGATGTGATCCGTATCCGGCTCTCCCTGGAAGAAGCGTTATTATCATATCAGAAGGCTTTTGGGGAGGAAGCTGAATTCCGCCTGGAAACAGGCGGCAGCTTTGGAAGTTCCATGATCAGGCTGACGATCCCCGGAGAATCCCATGATCCTTTTGCTGATTCCTCCTTCATTACTGACGAGGATAACCTGATGCGAAATGCGATGATCCGCATGGGGAAGCTTCCACGCTGGCGGTTCAAAAGAGGTGCCAATGAGATCCTCTGCACATTTACAAAAAAGACTTCCTCGGACTGGATATATCTGATAACCGCGATCGTTGCCGCCATCTTTCTCGGCCTGCTCGTGCGGCTTTCACCGGAATCCGTTCAGGCGCTGCTCCGTGACGGGATCATTTCGCCCATGGTCAATACATTCCTGGGTTTCCTGAATGCAGTTGCAGGACCCATGATCTTCCTGTCTGTTGTATGGGGAATTTACAGTATAGGCGACGCTTCGACCTTCAGCAGGATCGGCAGGCGGCTCCTCTCCAGATTTGGCGGTTTCGTTACGATCATGATCGTTATATGCGCGATCATCATCCTTCCCCTGTTTTCACTGCACTTTGGCGCATCTCAAGGCGGCAGTGATTTTTCACAGCTTTACATGATGATACTGAACATTATTCCCGGCAACCTGTTCACGCCGTTTGCAGAAGGCAACACGCTGCAGATCCTTTTTATAGCCTGCATCTCCGGCATTGCCATGCTGGTTCACGGTAAAAATACCCAGAGTGTTGCGGATCTGTCCGAACAGCTCGGACTTATCGTTAATTTCATTATGATGCTGGTCAGCAAACTGGTTCCTGTTTTCGTATTCGGGAGTCTTTTCAACATCATCGTATCTAGCGAACTTTCTCCGATCTTAATTGGCGGCAAATTTTTTACGGTACAACGGTCGGCTGCATACTGATGATACTGATGCACACGGCTGTGGTCTGCCTGCTGCTGAAGATGTCACCCTTTATCCTTTGGAAAAAGACACTTTCTACTTTCCTGATCTGTCTCAGCACAGCCTCTTCTTCAGCCGCTTTCTCAGACAACATTCAGACCTGTATTGAGAAGCTCGGTCTCAACAGAAGAATAGTGAACTTTGGCGTGCCTTTTGCGCAGATCCTTTATAAGCCCGGCTCGTCTGTAATGTTCTGGTGCGCTGCACTCAGTATCGCAGAAAACGCCGGCAGCGCTTTATCTCTCACATGGATAGTTACTGCCCTGGTCATGAGCATCCTGCTTTCCTCTGCCGCGCCTCCCGTGCCCGGCGGAATGAACGCATGCTTTTCGATACTGCTTACACAGCTCCATCTTCCGCTTACTAATCTGGCTGTCATTCTGTCAGTCGCAAGCGTATTGGACTTTGTCACCACGGCAACCAATATTTTTTCAGGGCAGTGTGTCCTTGCGGTCACTGCCGGAGAGCAAGATCATTAATCACTTCACCTGCCATGATCAGCCCTGCCACGGAAGGCACAAATGCCGCCGATCCGGGAATGGCTCTTTTTCCCGCTCCTTTTCCGTCAGTTTCCAGGGAAGAGGCGCTTTCCCCACTGCCGCCGGCTGACATATCCTCTAAGAATCTGACCGGTTCTTCCCTTGAATAAACAACCTTCAGCGAGTCAATATTTCTCTTCCTACATTCATGCCGCATCACTTTTGCCAGCGGACAAATGGAGGTTTCATATATGTCTGCCACCTCAAACATGGCCGCGTTGATTTTATTCCCCGCCCCCATGGAGGAAATAACGGGCACGCCCGCTTCCTTCGCTTTTTCTATGATCGCCAGCTTCCCGGTAACCGTATCTATGGCATCCACAACGTAATCATAGACATGAAAATCAAATTGATCCTTTGTCTCAGGTAAAAAGAAGGTCTTATATGTTCTGACTTCACAGTCGGGATTTATATCGTGAATCCGCTCCTCAGCCACATCCACCTTATACCTCCCCAGTGTTTTTTTCGTGGCTATTATCTGACGGTTTATATTCGTAAGGCAGACCTTGTCATCATCGATCAGATCCAATGCCCCGATCCCGCTTCTTACCAGCGCTTCAACGACATATCCGCCCACCCCGCCTATTCCGAAGACAGCAACACGGGAAGACGCGAGCCTTCCCATGTTTTTTTCTCCATATAATAACTCTGTTCTGGAAAACTGATTCAGCATTAGTATTCAATCCTCCCTGATGCCCGAGACACTTTTAAAAACCCTCTGAAATACTTTATGATCTCAGAGGGTTTATTATACATTAACGCTTATTATTGAGGGATTCTTTTATCATCCTGTTGAATTCGGTGGCGTCCACCGCATTCACGAATGCGTATTTGTAGCGTTCCTTTAATTGTTCAACATCCGAAACGGTTTGGCACTTTTCCAGATCCGCCTGGATATTCATCTTTAGCATCCTGCTCATTTTGATTCTCCTTTATTCCAAGTGCTTCTATCTCTTTTCGTTGGTAAACACACCAAGGCATTTTACCACAAATTTGCTGTGTGTCAAATTCAGGTTTCAATCAGGCTACTTCTCCCCCTTCGTCACTTTCACGCCCTTCTTATCCGGGAACAGCTTCTTCACCAGTTCCGCCGATATCTTATTATGCCTTCTTAAGATCACCTTCGTATCCCTGTCGCATAATTCTCCTGCGGCCCTGATGGAGTATCTCATCATATTCAGCAGATTGATATTGGCGTCAGGCTGCATTGCAAAGAGAAGCTCTACCATAAAGAATCCAGAAGCGGTTTCATGTACAAGAAGCATGCCGTTTATCTTATCGTCGGTGATGATACAGGATGAGATCTCCTGATGATACCAGGATTTCGGCAGAAAAGGCAGATCCTCCAGCAGTCCGAACCTGCCGTGGAGGACGCTCGCCATCAGTCCCGCCTTGAACTGCCTGGTTGTTATCCCTGCTCTCGCCCTCCCTGAGCTCAAAGCCGTCGTTTTCAAGAGAGGTGCGCTCAGCATGAAGCAACTCGGAAAATTCAAAGGAGGAATTCAGGACTTCATCTTCTTCCAGCCTGTCTTTGTAGGCTGTGAGAATCTCATTTCCGGCTGACTCATCGGGAGCCGTGAAGACCAGTATCTCAGAACCGGTATCCCTGTTTTCATCCTCTTTGCCCTTGATCTCCCAGATCATTGCAGTATTTATGTCTTCGGAATCCTCATCAGCAGCGGCTATTCCCCTGTAGTACTCCCTGCCGGTATATCTCCCTTTAACCACACTATTCATATTCCTCACAGCTGTCATCCGTGATGACGCTGTCCGGCTTTACATCATATTTCTCGCAGACCATTACGTCCCCGCCTTCCAGACGGTATACACAGTCCCTGCATATGAGATCCTCATTCGTGACAGGTTCAAGTAACGGTCCTTCTTCAAAATTGCTTCTACTCATATATGTTCCTTTCTATGATGCTCCGCTATAATTTCCGTTTTCCGCCTGTTATGCGGGATTCTTTCCGGGATCCTCCGGGTTTTTATCCGGCTCAGACGACTTTGTCTTCGGAATGGCCTCCATATAAACAATGACCTTTTTATTATTGGTTTTCGTGGCTCTTTCACTGTTCCACTTACCGGAGGCATCGATCTTTGTTACCCGGAAGATGGTGCCCGCATCAAGTAACAGTTCCTGCTCCGTATCCTTATAATTGGACATTTCCTCTATAAAGAGCCCCTTCGTTCCCTTGGGTGCCAGTATGCGGAACTCAACCTGTCCCTGTCTGAAACCTCCCTTGGCTACGCCGTCCTTTATCAGTGTTGTGCTCAAAAAGGCCTTGTCCCTGACAAGCAGTCCGTTATCCGGCAGCTCCCCGATCCTTTCCATCAGATCCTCCACGTTATTTACGGAGTTATATGGCAGGCCGAACATGCAGGCCAGACCTCCCAGGTCGGAGTGTCTCGTCAGACACACTTCTTCGGGCAGCTCATGGGAAATATCGTTTTTCAGATCGTCAACCATCTGCTTTACACTTTCGGTCCAGACTCCTTCCATCCCGGACGCATTGATCTTTCCATATTTTCCATAGCGGAGCGCATTGTTAACGTACTTAAAAGCTTCCCCGCTGTATCCCGAGATATGATTTTCTACCTCGGTTTTTCCCTGCATATAGATGTTATTATAATGATCCTGCTCTTCTTTGTTTTTCGCATTGCTCATCTTTTCCCGAAGCTCTTTTTCCGTTAAACCCTGAAAACGCAATTTTTGTGCGTGTTCATTGAGCTTCTTCCGAAGCGCCTCCTTCTTCGGCGCTTCTGTTTTCTGTATCTTTACAGGGTTGCCATCCTTATCAAGAAATGGCTGCCAGAGTCCGCTGTCATCATAATCATTCGGATTCAGCTTATCAACCATAACCGGTTTTCCGTTTTTATCAAAAACAGGAACCTCTTCACCCTGCTTCTCCCATTTTTCCTGGATCTCTTTGGTCTTTTCCTTCAGCTTTTTGCTCTCGTTTACGAGAGGGACCTTCTTTGCTTTATTTTTACGTAATTCCTGTGTCTCAGCTTCTAAATCCATTTCCTGTAAGGATTTACGCAGCTTTTCGTCCCGGGTCTCGCCCTTCTTCAGCTTTGCGTTCCTCGCAGTATAGATCTTTTCTGCCGTAGATCCCTGTATCAGAACATTTTCCCCGAGGAGGCTGTTTATTTTCTCCAGTTCAGCGGCTGTTCTTTTCTTTCCCTGGGCAGTATTTGTGATGACTTTCTTCAGAAAATCCTTTACCGCCGTGTAGGAATCATATTTTGCCCTGAAACCCGCTTTCAGCTCATCATCAAGCTCTTCAGCGAAGAAATCGCTGTCTTTTTTAGGCCTCAGGAGATCCTTTTCTACCTTCAGAACTTTCTTAAAAGCCTGTAATATAGCGGCGTCAGAATCCAGGCTTCCTATGAAGACCCCGTTGTTAACGAAATCCTGCATCTTTCCGACAAGACCACTGATATGCTTTGTCTTCTTTTTTCCCTTTAAGCCCTCCAGTGTCGCCTGGTGCTTCGTCTCCCACTTCGCCAGATCTATTTCCTGGTAAATGCACTTTCCCGCCAGACTCAGGGCATTTTTCTTTCTGGCATCCTTCTGCTTTTTGATGCTCTTTTGCAGGGAGGCGGTTTTCTTATCCAGCTTTTCGCCTTCGTACTCCTGTTTCAGTTTTGCAAGCTTCTCCTGTTCAAGGGTGTCCAGTTCATCCGTAAGAAAAACACTCTTCTTTGGCACAAGCACCATTACATTCTGGGAGAGCGCCGGATTTTCCTTCCATTCCGCTATCTTCGCGTCAACCTGAACAGCTTCCTCTTCGCTCATCCGCATTTCGCGGGCCCACTGCTCGTTGGACAGCTGTTTTTCCGCCTCGCTCGCAGGCTGCGGCTGAACGTCCCAGAAAGTCTTTTGCTTTGGTTTGCTAAATGATTCCTTTGTAAGCTTAAATCCACCCATTACACGTTCTCCTTATAAACCGCGATGCTGTAAGCATCTGCCCTATCCGACGTTTGATAAAATATACGGACAACTGCCGAAAATGGCAGAATTCAGAATGAAAGAAACAGATAAGCCAGATCGGTACTCGTCACTCCATTATCAGAAAGGATGGCGTTCACTTTTTCCGCAGTCGCTCCGGGTATCACCCTGATCATTACATCCATGCCCCTGTCCTTCTCTATCCTCTCAGCTATCTCTTTCAGCATCTTCCCCAGGATTTTCCGCTTTTTGCCGGCGAGATAGAAATTCCTGAATTCGATATTTCCCGTTCCGCACTCGGTCACGAGACCGCAGGCATCGACCTCCTCCTTATTAAAAGCCAGGCAGGAATACCTCTGGCTGTACGAGTTCCTCGGAAGAAGGGTAAAAGACCCCTTTATATCAGCCTTCCGGCAGTCATTCATATACATCTGGAACCTGTTCCACTGGATACGATTAACATCCTCTAAAAATACGACGTTCTCGGAAACCTTAAAACTGCGGTTCGCCAGTCTTTCACTTATCAGCCGGAACGGTATCTTGTAATCTGTCTCGTCCATTTCACCGCGAACGGTATTGAATCCCTTGTTTTTCAGGAAGTTCCAAAGCGTCATGCGTTCGCCTTCAGCCTGAAACTGTACCTGTATACCGGCCATTCCGCTTTTTATGGCACGCTCTGTCAAAAGCGAGATCATTGCCGTCCCCGCTCCCATATTTCTGTATTCGGAATGAACATATATGAAAAGAAGGTTTATGACGCTTTCCGCATCATTGCCGAAGGGCTGCTCACAGGCCGCCAGTATTCCGCAGGCGGTTCCTTCATCATCTTCGGCTCCTATCAGAATGGTGGCCCTGTAGATCATATCCTCGGGCAATACAGGAAGATAATACTCCGCATTTTTTACATTGATAAAAGTAGCTTTCATCTGTTTCACCTCTTTTGACTCCCTTTCCCTATTATAAACGATTATCCCCGATACTGGAAAGAAAATCCGTTAATATGGCAGACTGTATCCTGTATTTTCCGCAATGCAGCTCAGACGTCAGTCCGTCCCACGAGATCCCTGATCCATATCTTCTTTTTCAGCATGACATAGCCTATGATGACTTTTATGAAATCAAGGGAAAGCACTATGGCATAGAGGGTTTCAATTTTCAGATCCGTGTAACGGGACAGAAAGAAGGCCACGGGCCAGGAAACAAACCAGATATACACCGAGTCAAATAAGAAAGTGATGAAGGTCCGTCCTCCGGATCTGATGGTGAAATAGGCGCAGTTAAGAAAGGCCCCGACCGGCATAAAAAGGGCGGAGATACTGATGAATTCCGCAGCGAGCTTTTTTATTTCGGGCGAAGTATTGTAGAATGCCGGAAAGACAGATGACAGCAGTATTTCCACGACCGCCAGCAGGGCGGAAAAGGTGACGGAAAAGGCTATTAGACGGTTATCCGTCTCCAGCGCCTTCGCCATATCCCCGGAGCCGAGTATCTGTCCGATCATTATCGATACCACTATTCCCATGGATATCAGAAATACATTGAATACGTTTACTATCGTGCTGGAGATATTGAAGGCCGCGACCACATTCAGTCCCCTGACGGAGTAGCACTGGGTGAGGGCCGCCATTCCCATTGACCAGAAAAGCTCATTTAAGAATAAGGGAGTTCCCTTGACCAGTATCTTTATCACCAGGGATGAAGGGATCTCAAATCCATTAAAAAGTCCCGTGGCGAAGGGATTTTTCTCACTATGTCCGTGGGTCCAGCCGGCAACAATAAAGAGCTCGATAAAACGTGAAGTGACGGTGGCGATCGCCGCACCGGCAACTCCCAGCTCCGGCGCCCCGAAGTTTCCGAAGATCAGGATGTAATTCAGGACCAGATTCACGATCACCGCTATCAGACCCGCGATCATCGGCGGAAAAGTCTGACCGGTCTCGCGGAGAGTTCCCGAATAGCACTGGGTGACTGCAAAGGGCAAAAGCCCGATCAGCATGATATAAAGATACCTGCTGCCATACATAAGAGTCGCAGCGGCATCTATATTCTCACCGCGCTCATGGAGGAACAGCGATATCAGCTGCTCCCTGAAAAAGATCATTATCAACGCAGCGATCACAGAGATGATCACCGCCTCCAGAAGCTTGAAGCGTAAGGTATAGCGGATACCCTTCTGATTCTTCTGACCCGCATACTGGGCCGTAAAGATGCCCGCTCCGGATATGGCTCCGAACACAGCTAAATTAAAGACGAAGTAAAGCTGGTTTATGATGGCCACCCCGGACATCTGCTCCGTCCCGGTTCTGCCCACCATGATATTATCCAGAAGGTTCACGAAATTTGTGATCCCGTTCTGGATAATTATAGGTATCGCTATCAATAATACTTTTTTATAAAAGGCTTTATCGCCGATAAATTTGTCCTTCAGACCGGACATAACAATCTCCCTTTACCCCGGCTTTACCTCAACGATCTCATCCGATGCATATGCCTTTTCCAGCAGCTCATCTATCACTTCGTCGAGCCTTGTTTCGGAGTTCTTTATAATATTCAGATTCGGCTTGGTCACCGGGTGCTTTGCCACAAAGATGGTGCAGCAGTCCTCATAAGGAAGTATGGAAATATCTGCCGTTCCTATCTCCTCCGCCTTATCGATTATGTCCTGCTTATCAAAGCCGATAAGGGGCCTGAATACGGGGAAGTCAGCTGCTTCATCCGTAGTAAAGAGGCTTTTTAAGGTCTGGCTCGCCACCTGTCCGATGGACTCGCCCGTAACCAGTCCGAAACAATCCTTTGTTTCCCTTGCTATATGTTCTGCGATCCTCATCATGTACCGCCTCATGATTATCGTAAGTTCGTCATGAGGACATTTCTCATAGATCGCCATCTGTATTTCCGTGAAGTTTATGATATGGAGCCTTATGGTTCCGGTGTATGCGGAAATCACCTTTGCGAGGTCAATGACCTTCTGCTTTGCCCTTTCCGAAGTATAGGGCGGTGCGTTGAAGTAGACCGCATCCAGGTACACTCCCCTTCTGGATACCATGTATCCGGCTACCGGCGAATCAAATCCTCCGGAGAGGAGCAGCAGGGCTTTCCCGTTGGTTCCGAGGGGCAGACCGCCCACGCCCTTTATTATCTTTGAATACATGAATACCTGTTCCCGGAGTTCTATATGCAGCCACACCTCGGGATTATGGACATCCACCTTCATCTCCGGATAGGCGTCAAGGAGCGCTTCTCCCACCTCCGCATCCACTTCCATGGAGGTCAGGGGGTAGGTCTTGTTGGCTCTCCTGGTATCCACCTTGAAGGTGAAGTGCCTGTCCTCATAGTTTTCGCCCACAAATTTTACCGCGGCTTCCCTTATCCCCTCTATGCTCTTGTCCTGCACATGGGTCACGGGGCAGATCCCTACGACTCCGAATATCTTTTTCAATTCCTCTACGACATCTTCGTAAACGTAGTTTCCGCGGGCTTCGCAGTATATCCGTCCGTTTATCCTCGATACCTCAAAGTCCGCTCCCGTTCTCCATAAATGGACCTTCACCTGTTTTTCGAGAGCTTCCTCGAAGATATGGCGGTTCTTTCCCTTAACCCCTATCTCTGCATATTTTAATAAAAATGCCTGAAATCTGTTATCTCCCATTATCTTCTCTTAAACCTCCTGAGTTCGGGGATCACCTCAAAAAGACTGTC
Source organism: Lachnospiraceae bacterium (assembly GCA_024683935.1). The sequence continues at coordinate 9,430 of JAIKXV010000012.1, forward strand.
TGCTGCGTATGTCAGTTCTTCCTTCGTGGTATGCCTGTTAAAGGAAAAACGGATCGTTTCCTCCGCCTCGCTCTCTGTAAGTCCCATGGCCACCAGCGTCGGGGAAATGTGCTTTTTATGACTGGAACATGCCGATCCCGCAGACACATATACGCCCCTTTCCTCTAGGGCGTGGAGCAGCACCTCTGCCCTGACGCCTTTAACCGTAAGGGATACGATGTACGGCGAAACCCTCTCCCCTGCGTTGATCTTTATATCCGGAAGCTTCCGCAGCTCTGAAGTGAAATAATCCCTTAATTCCTTCATGCGGTCAAAATTCCCTTCAAGGTCCTCATACATAAGGGAGGCTGCCTTTCCGAAGCCTGCTATGCCCGGTACGTTTATCGTGCCGGATCTCATGCCGTTCTGCTGGCCTCCGCCGTATACAAGGGGCGGAATATGGCCTGCCTTGTCTGAAACATAGAGCAGCCCGACTCCCTTGGGTCCGTGTATCTTATGGGCGCTTACACTTAAAAGGTCAATCCCGGCTTTTCTGGTATCCGTTTTTATCTTTCCGAAGCCCTGGATATCGTCCACATGGAAAAAGCACTCCGGACTTTTTTCCTTAACAAGCGCTCCCGCTTCCTCCACGGGCTGGATCGCGCCGGTCTCGTTATTTACGTGCATCAGGGACAGCAGCACCGTGTCGGGTCTCAGCTTTTCCCTTAGTTCATCAAGGTTTATCACGCCTTCGCTGTCAACGGATATCCTGTCTACTTCCCAGCCTCTTTTTTCCAGTACATTAAAGGGCTCGGATACGGAAGAATGCTCGACTGCCGAGGTTATGATGTGCTTTCCCCTCGCTTCCTTAAAAAGCGCCGTGCCGAAGATCGCCGTATTATTGCTCTCTGTTCCGCCCGAGGTGAAGATCACGTTTTTTCTCTTCCACTTCAGCTGTCCGGAAAACACGTTCAGTGCTTCATTCACATACTGCTCTGCCTTGTATCCGATTTTATGTAAACTTGATGGATTTCCGTAGTCTTCGGTAAATATCTTACTCATAAGCTCCACAGCCTCCGGATCAACCCGGGTTGTGGCCGCATTATCAAGGTAAACCTGCATTAATATGCTATGTCCTTTCTACTCAAAAAAATACACCAGCCAGGACAGCACCACCAGTGCCGCCGTCTCCGTGCGGAGTATCCTTTTCCCCAGCGTTACCGGCTCCGCTCCCTTTTCTCGGGCAAGCCGGATCTCATTATCGGAAAAGCCCCCTTCCGGTCCTATAAATACCGCGATCCTGCTTCCTTTTTCGATCCCCGATATTATATCACGGGTTTTATCAAAATCCTCCGCAAGCTCGTAGGGGATCAGAATATGCTCATAATCTCCGCAGGATATGAGCGCTTCTTCCATAGTCATTATTTGCCTGACTTCAGGAATTATGGCTCTTTTACTCTGCTTTGCCGCAGCCTCTGCCTTGCCCTGCCAGTGCTCCCGCCTTTTGGCCGCCTTTTTCTCATCCAGTCTGACAACCGAGCGCTCCGTATTAACCGGCACTATCTCCGAGACCCCAAGCTCCGTGCACTTTTCAATGATATAATCCATCTTGTCCGACTTCGGCAGACCCTGGAACAGGGTGACTGAAACCGGCAGCTCCACATCGGCTTCTTTAATAAAGTCCAGCTTTAATAACACCTCTGTATCCGTGAAGGAATCAATATGGCATCTGTATTCCTTTTTTGATATCCCGTCGGAAACGCTGACGACCTCTCCGGACTTCATCCGCAAAACATTCTTTATATGGTTATAGTCCGGCCCGGTGATACAGATATCATGACCGGAAATCCGGGAGGGTTCAACGAAGAACTGATACATAGCTTACCCACTCTCCGTCATGATTTTCTTCCAGTATCTCAAAGTCATTGAAGGTGAGATTCTTTTTCATCTCCTCCGCCTTGTAATCGATTATCCCGCTTGTGATATATATTCCGCCGGGTTTCAGCATTTCAGGTATATAGTCCGTGAGCGGTATCAGCACGTTCGGAAGGATATTTGCCACTATGAGGTCATAGGAAAATCCCACATGATCCCGGGCGTTCTGGTCATCTATGATATTTCCGATCAGCAGGTGATAGTCGGCGTCGCTCAAACCGTTCTTTTCAAAATTATCGTGTACCGCAGGCACCGCTCCCTCGTCAATATCGGTACCTATCCCGTAAACCGCACCGAACTTGAAGGCCAGCAGCGACAGTATCCCGCTGCCGGCTCCCACATCCAGGAACCTGCATCCCGGCTTCACATACTTTTCCATGGCCCTGATGCAGAGCCTGGTGCTCTCATGGGCGCCGGTGCCGAAGGCCGTGCCCGGATCTATATTTATGACATAGTCCTGCTCCGGCTTTTTATCCACCTTCTCCATTTCCCAGGAGGGGATAAAGAGGGCACTCTTTCCGTCCTCAAAATCTATTACAAAGCTCTTGAAAAACTCCTTCCAGTTATTGAGCCAGTCCTTGTCCTCGGTTTCCGATACGGAGATACCGCCATCGCCAATATTCATGCGGCTCTCCAAATCCCGGAGCATTTCGCTCACATCACTTAAGATGCTGTCCCTGTTTTTTGACTCTTCAATGAAAAAGGAAACAAAGGCGTCATCTCCTTCTATGTTATTTTCCGGGAGCACATCATAAAAGGTTCCGTTTTCCCTGATGTCATCGGGAAGGGATGCATCCTCTATCACAACGCCCTCCACATCCAGATCGGTAAGGAGTGCCGCGATTATATCTTCTGCATCTTTCACTGATTTTATAGTGTAGCGTATGTATTTCATTTATCTGCCTTTCCTTTAACTGTCATTTCCTGCGAAGCAAAGAATTTTCTCCTTATCCCGTCCGCTTATCCGTCCCTTCAGTATCGTCCCCGGCTCTACTGTGTCCCCCAAATATTTTACACGGATATACTCCCTTGTATAGCCCGAGTTTTCCTCTTCGAAAAGCACCTCCGCCTCCCTTCCGATCCAGCGTTCTTCGTACTCTTCCCGGTTTTTCTTATCCAGCTCCTTCAGGATCTCCAGCCTGTCGTGCTTTACCTTCCGGCTCAGCTGCCCGTCCATCCTGTCCGCATTCGTCCCCTTTCTTCTTGAATAGGGGAAGATATGGGTTTCGTAAAAGCTGATCTTATTCAGAAATTCCCGGGTTTCCTCAAATTCCTTTTCCGTTTCCCCGGGAAAGCCCACGATCACATCCGTAGTCATGGCCGGATCGTTAAAAAACTTCCGCAGTCTCTCCACGGATTCCTCATACTCTTTTACGGTATAATGCCGGTTCATCCTTTTTAATACCGTATCGCATCCGCTCTGAAGAGAGAGGTGGAAATGCGGGCAGAGGGATCCGATCTTCGAAAGCTCCTCCGCAAATTCATCCGTAACGATCCGGGGTTCCAGAGAACCAAGCCGTATCCTTTTTACTCCGGGCAGACTGTCTGTCTCTTTGATAAGCTTCAGCAGATCCTCATTCTCATCCGGTCGGTCTTTGCCGTATGATGACAGATGGATGCCGGTCAGCACGAACTCGCGATAACCCTCCTCTGTCAAAGCGATGATCTCGGATATTACATCCCCGATGCTCCGGCTCCGGATCCTGCCTCTCGCATAAGGGATTATACAATAAGAACAGAACATATTGCATCCGTCCTGAACCTTCAGGAATTTTCTGGTGTAGATCCCCTCTCCCGAGATATGATGGATATCTTCGGAATTTCTGATATTGGTACCGTTTGTTTCCGCAGATCCTTCAGCCTCCTCTTTCGAATGGCTCTCTTCCCAGGCGCGCAAATACTCGATGATATTATCCTTTTCCGCGTTCGGGAGTGCCATATCAATATCGTCGAGACAGACCTCTTCTTTTCCGTGGGTATCCACATAGCAGCCCACAGCCACGACCACTCCGCCGGGATTGATCTTCTTCGCCCGGTGCAGCATCTGTCTCGATTTCCTGTCGGCGATATTCGTTACAGAGCAGGTATTTACTATATAATAATCCGCCTTTTCATCGAAGGAAACAACGGTAAATCCCCCGGATATCAGCTTATCCGCCATTCTTTCCATTTCATAGGCGTTCACCTTACAGCCCAGATTGTGAAGCGCAACAGTTTTTTTCACGTAAAACTCCCGTTTTTTTCGTTATGTTTGATAGTTGACTTTATGCAGTACAAAGGATAATATTATTTTCTGAAAAGCATACTGATCAGGAGGTAAATCTAAATGAAAACAGTTAAAATTTCCCTGAATTCCATCGATAAGGTTAAATCCTTCGTTAATGAGATCACAAAATTCGATTATGATTTCGATCTTGTATCAGGCAGATATGTTATTGATGCAAAGTCTATCATGGGTATATTCAGCCTTGACCTTTCAAAGCCCATCGACCTCAATATACATGCAGAGGAAAATGTTGATGAGGTATTAAAGGTTCTCAATCCTTATATCGTCTGATACAGCACGTATTTTCATAAGGGATAATATCAGGCAGACACCGTTATGGTGTCTGCTTTTTTATCTGCATAAAATGCAGTCTTTTCCCACATTATCATTGTCAGCCGGAAATGACAAGTGCGTTTTGCCAAAAGAAATGACAAAAGAGAGGACAAAAGAATGGACCCGCCTCACTATGGAGACAGGTCCAATGTATAAGTATAAGTATGAATGTAAGCTTATTACTGGAGAAGTGACAGAACTCCCTGGTTGCTCTGGTTAGCCTGTGCAAGCATTGACTGACCTGCCTGCTGAAGAATGTTATTCTTCGAGTAGGTAACCATTTCGGAAGCCATATCCGTATCGCGGATCTCGCTTTCTGCTGCGGTGGTGTTCTCTACTACGTTATCCAGGTTCTTGATGGTGTGCTCAAGTCTGTTCTGAACTGCACCGAGTGCAGACCTTCTTGCAGATACCAGCTTGATAGCTGCTGAGATGTTGTCAATAGCTGCACGAGCTGTTGAGGTGGTCTTAACGCTGATGTAGCCGCCGCCCTTGATGTTGTTGTCAGCTGTTGCTGTAGTATTGTAATGGGGAGTGATCTTACCTTCTGCGTCAGGAGTGTTGCTTCCGGAAACTGCACCTATAGGAAGGATAGAACCAGCTCTAATGGTGTATGAATCTACAGCATTATCAGCTTTAATATCTGCTCCTGCAATCCTTACGATAGATCCCTGATCGTTAACACCATAATGGAAATTTGTAACGATTTCGTTATTGGTAACTTTGTCACTAACACCTACGCCTATAGCAGATGCAGTGATTGAATAAATATTAACCGCGATCCTGTTGTTAGCGAGGTTGTCTGCACCAACCTGAAGTGCGAATGAAAGACTTCCATTCCAGGCTGAAACTGATTTTCCGCCGCTGTTTCCGTTTAAGAGATAAGTCTCGTTGAATTTGGTTGTGGTTGCAACACGATCTATTTCTGTTGAGAGCTGCTTGATCTCGTTCTGAACGTCAGCCTTATCGGAAGATGACATTGTTCCGTTTGCAGCCTTAACTGCCAGTTCGTTCATTCTCTGAAGCATGTCGTGTACTTCTGTAAGTGCACCTTCTGCTGTCTGTACTGCGCTGATACCATCTTCAGCGTTGGTTGAAGCCTGTGTAAGACCTCTGATCTGCTTTCTCATCTTTTCACTGATGGAAAGTCCTGCTGCGTCATCTGCTGCACGGTTGATCTTGTAACCGGATGAAAGCTTCTCAGTTGACTTAGCCTGTGCGTCGGTTGTGATGCCGAGCATTCTGTTTGAGTTCATTGACTGTAAATTGTGCTGTACTACCATATTAAACCTCCATGTGTAATAATTTAGTGAAACGGGAATCCATTCTGTTTTGAATTAATTCAATTTTGAATTACACTCTTTATATCGGACATTGTACGGATTCCTAAACACCTATATTGTATGAATTTAAATACATTCCTGCCATTGTATGGATATGGATATTTTTCAACTACATTCCGTTTTACCCTAAAATCGCAAGACTTGTGCATTTACCGCCATAAAGTGTGATATTATATAGACAGTAAAGCAGTAAAGGAGACCAGACATCATGAAGATCATGTTCTTAAACGGCGGGCTTGCCAACCAGATGTTCCAATACACATTTTACAGATTCGGTCAGCTTAATAATCCGGGAGAAGACTGGTTCATGGACGACTCGGTTTTCTTTGTGGATGATGTTCATAACGGATACGAACTGGAAAGGGTATTTGGACTTCACCCCAATCTCCTGAGTCAATATTTTGATGAGGATGTATGGGAATATATGATAGAACTGAAAAAACAGGGAAAAAGCATACCCCAGACACTCCTTGAAAATGAGATCGATCTCCGGATGATAGCTGAATATGAAAACTGGAAAGAATGGAACCCCTTCGAAGGCAGACTGGATCAGTTGGATCAATCTTTCGAGGAATGGATGACCGGTATGGACGGGGATATCTATTTCAACGGCTATGCCATTAATTCCACATACTTCAAAAGAATTGAATCCGTAATACGCTCAGAGTTTGTTTTTCCTGAAATTACGGAAGACCATAATCTCAGATATCTGGAAGAAATAGAAAAAACCAATTCCTGCGCCCTCCATGTCCGCAGAGGCGATTTTGTGGAACTTAATGTGGCCGCCTCCAACGAGGTATTTGAACAGCTGATAGATGAGATGCTATCAAAAGAGCCTGATGGCACCTTCTTTGTTTTTTCCGATGACATCCCATACTGCAAGGAAAACCAGAAAGAAATGGGTCTTGAAAAACCGGATAAGGTTGTATTTATTGAGGGAAATACCGGAGAAAAGTCCTTCCGGGATATGCAGTTAATGAGTAAGTGCAGAAACCTGATGGTGGGAAACAGTTCTTTTTCATTTATGGCTTCGCTCTTAAATGAGCATCCAAAGACCACTCTTACTTTCAGAAAAGACCGGTATGGATTTTAACTTATGACATTCTCTATTTCAAGACTGGATCAACGGACAAAAGTTCCATTCGACAGGAAATAGAAAAAGGAGAAGTGATCTATGGATGACCCTAAGAATCCTGAATTAGATATGCTTCAGATCAAAGCAGATATATTTCTTTCAGAAAAAGCCATTGAAGAATCAAAATCCCAAAAGCCTCGCTATGCAAAGTTCCTGAGAGAGCAGGCAGCATACCATCTTCAACAGGCTGCTGAGAAATTGATTAAAATACAACTTTACAATTCAAAAAAGAAACTGGATAATGCCAAAATATATAAACATGGCATAGGTAGTTTGCTTTCTTATTCGGACGATATGGGCATTAGCATCTTTGTCCCTGCAAGTATACGAAAGAACGATGAACTTCTTACGTCTTGGGAAGCCGAAGGCCGTTAAATACCGTCAGACAGGGTTGTATCCCAGATCAAAGATATAAGTATGATCGTATTTTCCGCCATTTTCACGAAGGGCTTCCGTTACGCCGCCGCAGTTTCCGGAAGCGATCAGGGACTCGCATTCCGACAGAAGCCGTATGGTGCAGAGATATTCGGCTCCCAGCCGGAAGCCTTTCCCCTTTTCCTTGTTCTTTCCGTGAAGTTCATACAGAAGCTGTCCTTCTTTTATGCTAAAGCGTTCCTGGTCTGTTGAGAGAAGGCGGTCACCGAATTCCGATTTCATTTTTTCAAATATTTCACTGTCTTCAGTAGAGAGATAAATATATTTATAATTCTTCCATTCCTTTTCCGCAGCCCTGATCTTTTCTATGACCATATCTGTGTCTGCATGAACAGAGTGACCGGCCATATGTGTTTTTGTATAGTCGGTTCCCCGGATAAGTACCCCCAGGGTATTCCCGGGATCGGGAAGGAATTTATCCCTTTTGTCATTGATATAATCTTCAACTGCATTGTTAAAAATGCCCGTTTCCCAAATAAGTTCTTCTCCATCGGACATACTGTTCATAATAAACTGAAGGATATTCAGGATATTCATATTGGGGGAAAGGGTGACGGAATCACTTTCCATGACTTCATTGACAGTATAACTATGTGGCTGGTTGAAAAATTTCCCCCAGATATCTTCACCTTTTTCGTCGGAGTATATATTATCGTCTGACCAGGTGATATGGAATACCGGGATATAACCTTTTTTCTGAACATAGCGGGATGCACAAAAGGCTTTATCCCAAATGCCGAAGATACCTTCAATAGTCCAGGCGCCGTTAACGATGAAAAATTTCCTGCCTTTATTTTTTTCGCCCATATGTTTTTCACAGCAGAAAAGGCAGGTAAGGGTCATTACTTCGTCATAGCAGAGAAGATGACTTTTAAGGTATCTGTCAGTATTATCTTTTTTCGGGAGGAAAAGATCCACATACAAAGTATTCAGGCCATTAAAAGAATTTTTTAATTCTTCGTTGCATTCGTCGAAATAATTGATCTCCTTTTGCGGAAGATGGAGCACATCCATAAAGGGTTTCCAGTTCTTACCGCAGAGAATGATCTTTTTTCCTGTCCATCTGTCAAGAGCACGGAGAAGAAGAACCGAATATTCATTACAGTCATTTAAGACCAGACAGTCAGAGCGGTTCAGGAATTCAAGGTCATAATCCCCCTTTCCGGAATAGGGATGTACGTAATAGGTGGGAATGTCTTTTAGACAGGTGATGTAATTTCCATCTCCGGCGGTAATAAGAACAAAGCCGGTTTCGGATATTATCTTCCGAGCTTTTTCAAAGCAGTCCGGACCGGAAGGGATCCGGATCTCAGCAGAGACCATGCCGGTATTCAGCAAAGTCCGGGTACAAAATGAAACAGTCTCTCCGGTATGGATCTCAATGATAAAATCATCATTGTGAAGTGATGAAACCGCCTGAATAAGTTCCTCACGGGACGGAACGGTTTCCGAATGGATGCGGTATATGTTTGCAGCAGTCTGGATTAGCATTTCTGTTCCATTGTAATTCATTATCCTAAGTGCGTCAAAATACTCTACATATCTAAAAGCTCCCGCCTCTTACGAGGCGGGAGCAGTTCCCAGGATAACTTAAAACCGAGTATTGGTTAGTAGTTATGCATGTCTTAGCCGAGCAGTGACAGAACGCCCTGGTTGCTCTGGTTAGCCTGAGCAAGCATTGACTGGCCAGCCTGCTGAAGAATGTTATTCTTCGAATACTGTACCATTTCGGACGCCATATCGGTATCACGGATCTGGCTTTCAGCTGCTGTGGTGTTCTCAACTACGTTGTCCAGGTTCTTGATGGTGTGCTCAAGTCTGTTCTGAACTGCACCGAGCTGAGACCTTCTAGCAGAAACAAGCTTGATAGCTGCTGAGATGTTGTCAATAGCTGCACGAGCTGTTGAAGTGGTCTTAACGCTGATGTAACCGCCGCCCTTGATGTTGCCATCCTTCTGTGCTGCAGTATTGTAATGAGGAGTGATCTTACCGTCTGCACCAGGAGTGTTGCTTCCAGAAACTGCACCGATAGGAAGGATAGAACCAGCTTTAATGCTGTATGAATCTACGGCATTAGCTGCTTTAATATCCGCTCCTGCTATCCTTACGATAGATCCCTGATCGTTAACACCATAATGGAAATTTGTAACGATTTCGTTATTGGTAACTTTCTCATTAACACCAACGCCAAGTGCGGAAGCGGTGATCGAATAGATATTAACCGCAATCCTGTTGTTAGCGAGGTTATCTGCACCAACCTGAAGTGCAAAGGAAAGGCTTCCGTTCCAAGCTGAAACTGACTTTCCGCCGTTGTTTCCGTTTAAGAGATAAGTCTCATTAAACTTGGTTGTGGTTGCTACACGATCGATCTCGGTTGAGAGCTGTGCTATCTCGTTCTGAACGTCAGCCTTATCGGAAGATGACATCGTTCCGTTTGCAGCCTTAACTGCCAGCTCGTTCATTCTCTGAAGCATGTCGTGTACTTCTGTAAGTGCACCTTCAGCTGTCTGTACTGCGCTTATACCATCTTCAGCATTTGTTGAAGCCTGTGTAAGACCCCTGATCTGCTTCCTCATCTTCTCACTGATGGAGAGGCCGGCTGCATCATCCGCTGCACGGTTGATCTTGTAACCGGATGAAAGCTTCTCAGTTGACTTAGCCTGCTGCCCAGTTGTTATGCCGAGCATTCTGTTAGAGTTCATCGCTGTAATGTTGTGCTGTACTACCATAATTTTACCTCCATGTTTGTTACTGACCGGAATTCCTTTTCCGGCAGGTACTTAGATTAAATTGTTATTCTGCGGTTTCCTTTTTTCCTTTCATGTGCCCCCTGGGTTAGCCCACTACTTTGGTCTGGGGAAACAGTGCATTTGTGTTTACACTTTAATTATCGGACATATATCCGATTCCTAAACCCCTATATTGTATTAATTTAAATACATTTACCGGCAGCGCTGTATGTTTTCTGCCGGCTGGTAATCCTTATTGTATCAAATTCCCCTTGTGTTTGCTATAATATCAAATATTAAATAAATAGAAACTGGTGCTGCTCTGTACCAGCTATGGAAAGGATACTTTCAACATGAAAAAGACCGCACTGATAATGGCAGGAGGACACGGAGAGAGATTCTGGCCCAGGAGCCGGAAGAACCTGCCAAAACAGTTCCTGTCCCTTACGGACGACGGAAAGACGCTGATACAGCTTACCGTAGAGAGGATCAGCGTACTCGTGGAACGCAAGGATATATACATTTCCACAAATAAGGATTACGAGGATCTGATACACGAGCAGCTTCCGGATATCCCGGCGGACAATATACTCTTTGAGCCTGTAGGACGGAATACCGCTCCCTGCATAGGAATGGCCGCGGAGTTCGTCTCAAAAAAGTACGAAGATGCCATAATGATGGTTCTGCCCAGCGACCATCTGATAAAATATGCGAAGATGTACCAGGACACCCTGAATGACGCTTGCTACATAGCAGAACAGGGCTCCAACCTGGTGACCATAGGCATTACTCCCGATTTCCCCGAAACCGGCTACGGTTATATCAAATTCGATCCCGATGATGTTTTCGAGCGGGGATATAAGGTGCTGAATTTCACCGAGAAACCGAAGCTGGAGATAGCAAAGGAGTATATCGCCAGCAACCAGTACCTGTGGAATTCCGGAATGTTCGTATGGAAGGCCTCCTCCATCCTGGAGCGCTTTGAGAAGCTGATGCCGGATGTCTTTGATCAGCTGACTATTATAAGAAACGCCATCGGCACATCACAGCAGACCGACATCATAGAAAAGATATTCCCCGAATTCCCCTCTATTTCCATTGACTACGGCATCATGGAAAAATCCGGCGATATCTACACTATTCCCGGTTCCTTCGGCTGGGATGATGTGGGCAGCTGGCTTGCTATGGAACGCATCAGAAGGACCAATGAATTCGGCAACATCATAGACGGCGATGTGATCACGATAAATACAAATGATTCAATTGTAGTAGGGAAAAACAAGCTGATCGCCTGTGTGGGTGTAAAGGATTTAGTGGTTGTCGATACGGATGATGCCACGCTGATATGCGCTAAAGACTCCACTAATGAGATCAAAAAGATAATTGAGAACCTGAAAGTTTGCAACAGGAATGAATATTTATAAAAGGACTGCCCGCTTCCCCTCATCCGCCCTTCGGGCACCTTCCCCCCAAGGGGAAGGCTCTGAGGGGAGCGTTTAAAACAGCCCTTTTTTCTTCTTTTTCTTACCTTTTTCGTCGCCGGTTCCGGTCTTCTTTTCCACTTCATGCAGTGAATCACCGGTGAGCTGGTCAAACTGCTTTAAGAGATCCTTGGCGCTGGAGGTTAGTCCCGTAGGAACCTGTACCACCAGTGTTACATAGTGGTCACCCCTCATGTCCTTATTCTGGAGTGAGGGCACGCCCTTGCCCTTCAGCCTGATCTTTGAATCAGTCTGGGTTCCGGGCTTCACGGTATAAACCACCTTGCCGTCAACAGTATCAATAAGCACATCTCCGCCGAGTGCCGCCTGGGCATAGCTGATAGGCGCCGTGGAGTAAATATTGTAATCCTGTCTCTGGAATATGGGATGTCTTGAAACCACAGCCTCTACCAGAAGATCGCCTCTCGGTCCTCCGTTTCTGCCGGGTTCTCCCTTTTCACGGAGACGCACCATCTGACCGTTATCTATTCCAGCAGGTATAGTAACAGAGAGCTTCTTTCTGGAAGCTGTATATCCGGATCCGTGGCAGTCGGGGCACTTGTCCTTTATAACCTTTCCCGTACCTCCGCAGTCGGGACAGGTCTGGACATTTCTCACGGTTCCGAAGAGGGACTGCTGGGTAAATACCACCTGTCCCTTTCCTCCGCACTTGCTGCAGGTTACCGGTGTAGTACCGGGCTTTGCTCCTGTACCGTTACAGGTCTTGCAGGAATCCTTTAATGTAAGCTCTATCTCTTTATCACAGCCGAAAACCGCTTCCTCAAAGGAAATCCGGACAGAAGTCCTGAGGTTCGCGCCTTTCATGGGGCCGTTATGGCTGGCACGGCTGCTTCTCCCGCCTCCGAAGAAATCTCCGAAAATATCTCCGAATATATCTCCGAAATCCATGGAATTGAAGTCGAAGCCACCGCCACCGCCGGGGCCGTCAAAGGCCGCGTGACCGAACTGGTCATACTGTCTTCTCTTTTCAGGATCCGACAGCACGGCATAGGCTTCCGACGCTTCCTTGAACTTCGCTTCGGCGTTCTTGTCTCCGGGGTTCATATCCGGGTGGTACTTCTTCGCAAGAACTCTGTATGCTTTTTTTATGGCGGCGTCATCTGCATTTTTGTCGACGCCCAGGACCTCATAATAGTCCCGCTTCTGTTCTGCCATTAATACACCTCAAGGATTAAACTTCTCTGTAGTCGCCGTCTACGACATCGGGGCCTGCGTCATCATTTCCGCCGGTGGTGCTGCCGCTGTCCTGGGAAGCTGAGCCTCCCATGCCGCTCATGTCAGGGCCGGGGCCGGCTGCGCCTGCAGCCTGTGCATTCTCGTAAACCTTTGTAAAGAGCTTCTGTGCAGACTGCTCAAGCTTTTCTCTTGCAGCCTTGATCTCGTCAACATCTGCCTCAGACATTGCGGAAGCATCGGGATGCTTTGCAAGCACATCCTTCAGAGCCTGGAGATCTGCCTGTACCTCGGTCTTGTCGTTAGCTTCCAGCTTGTCTCCCACATCATTAAGGGCCTTCTCTGTCTGGAAAGCAAAGGAATCAGCATCATTCCTTGCGTCGATGGCTTCCTTCCTCTTCTTGTCCTGAGCCTCGTATTCCTGAGCCTCACGTACAGCCTTGTTGATGTCATCATCAGACATGTTGGATCCGCCGGTGATGGTGATATGCTGCTCATGTCCGGTACCGAGATCCTTTGCGGATACGTTAACGATACCGTTCGCATCTATATCAAAGGTAACTTCGATCTGGGGAACGCCTCTCATTGCAGGAGGTATTCCGTCCAGACGGAACTGTCCAAGAGACTTGTTATCCTTTGCAAACTGTCTCTCACCCTGGAGGACATTGATATCAACTGCAGTCTGGTTATCTGCCGCTGTGGAGAATACCTGGCTCTTCTTTGTAGGAATGGTGGTATTTCTCTCGATAAGCCTGGTAGCTACGCCGCCCATGGTCTCGATGGAAAGGGAAAGGGGAGTAACATCAAGGAGCAGCACATCTCCTGCACCCTCATCTCCTGCTAACTTTCCGCCCTGGATGGAAGCACCGATGGCAACACATTCATCAGGATTCAGGTTCTTGCTGGGCTCCTGTCCTGTAAGAGCCTTAACCTTCTCAACTACGCAGGGAACACGGGTTGATCCGCCGACCAGGAGAACCTTGCCGAGATCCGAATTGGTGAGGCCGGCATCCTTCATAGCGTTCTGAACAGGGATAGCTGTCTTCTCAACCAGGTCATTTATAAGTTCCTCAAACTTAGCCTTTGAGAGATTCTCGTCAAAGTGCTTCGGTCCCTCAGCGGTAGCTGTGATGAAGGGCAGATTGATATTAGTGGTAGTTGAAGAAGAAAGCTCCTTCTTTGCCTTCTCTGCTGCCTCCTTCAATCTCTGCATTGCCATGGGATCCGCTGAAAGATCAACGCCCTCCTTATCCTTGAAGGACTTAACCATCCAGTCAACTATTCTCTGGTCAAAGTCGTCACCGCCGAGCCTGGTGTCACCGTTTGTAGCCAGAACCTCGATAACGCCGTCACCGATCTCAATAATGGATACATCAAAGGTACCGCCTCCGAGATCGTAAACCATGATCTTCTGCTCTTTTTCATTATCAAGGCCGTAAGCAAGTGCGGCTGCCGTAGGCTCGTTTATGATACGCTTAACCTCAAGACCTGCGATCTTCCCGGCATCCTTGGTAGCCTGTCTCTGAGCGTCGTTGAAATATGCGGGAACAGTGATAACCGCTTCAGAAACGCTCTCACCCAAATAGCTCTCTGCATCTGCCTTCAGCTTTGAAAGTATCATTGCTGAGATCTGCTGGGGTGAATATCTCTTATCATCAATAGACCTGCCGTGATCCGTTCCCATATCCCTCTTTATTGAAGCAATGGTACGGTCTGCATTGGTGACCGCCTGACGCTTTGCAGGCTCACCCACAAGTCTTTCACCATTCTTTGTGAAAGCAACGATGGAGGGCGTGGTACGTGCTCCCTCGGCATTTGCTATAACGGTAGGCTTTCCGCCTTCCATAACTGCTACGCAGCTGTTTGTAGTTCCAAGATCGATTCCTATTATCTTACCCATGATTTTCTGTCCTTTCTATTTTTTATTGTTAAAGATTCTTCGCTATGCTCAGAATGACACGAACACTCTTCGCTTTATTACGAATGACACCTGTGCTATTTCGCTACTCCTACCATTGAATGGCGGACCACACTGTCGTTATATTTATAACCCTTCTGCAGTTCCTGGGCGACGATACCGCTGTCGTATTCCTCACTGTCAACCTGCATCACCGCGTTATGGAATTCCGGATTGAATTCCTGTCCCACAGCCTCAATGGGAGTAACTCCTATCTTTTCAAGCTCATCCATCAGCTGCCTGTAGACCTTCTTCATGCCGTCCATGAAGGGATCCGCATCTTCCCCTTCCGGACTGTCGGATGTCATATCCAGCGCCCTTTCGAAGTTATCTATGACGGGAAGCACCTTTTCAATGACCGACTTTGCTCCGGTCTCAAACATCTGCTCCTTCTCCTTGTCGGAGCGCTTGCGGAAGTTTTCGAACTCTGCCATGAGCCTTAAATTCTTGTCGTTAAGCTCCTCTATCTTTTCATCTCTCGGATCCTTCTGCTCTTCTGCAGCCTCTGTCTCAGCACCCGTTTCCTCCGCTTCAGTCTTCTCCTCCGCCGGTTTCTCAGCAGCTTTTTCAGCTGTACCGGAGGCCTTGGCCTTTTCTTCCGCGGCTGCCTTTTCAGGCTTTTTTGTGCTTTCAGCCGATGTATCGATATTTTCTTTTTCGGGGCCTTCTACTTTTATGCCCGAACTCTTTTTCTTACTCAATATGGTTTCCTCGCTGTGTTTTATTTATGATAAGATTCTTCGCTTCGCTCCCCCGCTACTTCTTGTACAGCGTGTCCAGCTGCTCCCGCAGGGTCTTCAGGGCGTGAGCCACCTTTTCGTAATCCATTCTCTTCGGTCCGATGATACTCATCATTCCCTTCATATTGTCCCCGAGTTCATAAGTGGCAGTAACCACGGAGCAGTCCTTCATGGACTCTATCGGAGACTCATTACCGATGTATACCTGTATTCCCGACTTTCCTTCCTCTCCCTCAGCCGGAGTCTTGGAAAGTGATTCACTGATGAGATTGCCGAACTGGTTCTTTTCCTCAAAGGTACTGATGATCTCGCTGGCCTTCTGGTTATCCGCAAGCTCCGGATATTTGAAGATATTATTGGCACCGCTGGTGTAAATCTCCAGATCTTCATCTGCCCTGACCGCTTCTGCCACCGCATCAATAACCTCTGCAATGACGTCGGAATGTATCCCGGCTCTTTCCTTTATAAGGGTGATAAGCCCGAGGTTTATCTCCTCTAAGGACAGCCCGTTCAGGTGGGTATTTAAGAGAAGGTTCAGCTTCAGGAGAGTATCGTCATCCATCTCTCCGTTTACGCTTATCATCTTGTTCTTGATGATATTTCCCTCGACCACGATGACTGCCAGGATATTCCCCTCATCCACCCTGGACAGCTGTATGAATTTCAGCTTGTTCCTGTGTATCTGGGGTGAAGAGATCAGGGCGGCATAATTGGTATTGTCCGCCAGCAGCTTCGCTACCTGCTTCAGGAGTTCTGAAAGCTCCCCGGCCTTTTCCACCACCATGTCATGCATGTCGGATACTTCCTTTTCCTTATCCGCCATCATGCTGTCCACGTAGAACCTGTAGCCCTTATCTGATGGGATACGTCCCGAGGAGGTGTGGGGCTGAAGGATATAGCCCATTTCCTCAAGATCCGACATCTCATTCCGGATAGTCGCCGGAGAAAGCTTGATATCCAAATACTTGGAAAGGGTTCTGCTGCCTACCGGATCACCGGTTTCCAGATAATTCCTGATTATCGCCTCTAAAATTTTTGTTTTTCTCTCGTTTAATTCCATAAGCTCCCGGGTGATGTGTTAGCACTCATTTAATTTGAGTGCTAATATCAATCCATACGATATCACCCCCTGTATTGTTTGTCAACAGAATTTTTAAAATGATTTCAGCGGCCCGAAGACCGCTGATTTTTATTTATTATTTCAGTTTCCAGATTTCCGTGTCCCAGACCTGCCTGCCTGTACGCAGGGCGTAGGTCCCGCACTTTTCATATTTCAGTTTCAGGTCATCCCGGTCAAAGACCTCATCCGTTCCCTCTATATAGGAAACCATGGAATATTCTCCGTTCCTCACCCGCTCCTTCAGTTTTTTCCGGAAATCCAAATGAGATGTGAAGATCTCTCCGGCGTAGGGATATCTCGCCTGCATATCGGGATGTTTATTGTAGCTGTTGTAAAATTTCTCCGATACCACGAAGGGCTGGCCGTAATTATATACGTAAATATCATGATGTATGCCGTAGTATCCGAGCAGGGGGTAGAGATACATATCCCCGGGGTGTTCATCCAGGACCTTTTCCGCCTTTTCCCACTCGGCGTGGTCCTCCTCAGAAAGAGGAGATATGGGCAGCCGCTCGTCCGCCCTGGATATCGTAAATCCGAGAAGCATCAGGAGAAAAGCCGACAGTATCAAAAAGGATGTCCTTTTATTGATGCCGTAGAGTCCCCTTTCACTTAAGATCATGCTGAGCTTCTTATATAGAACCAATGCCCCCATGACTAGAGCCGGTATAAAGAGTTCCAGATAATAGGAAAGCCAGGCACCGTCATTTCTTCCGAGATAAGTAAGACAGATCCCGGAAACCGCCATATGTATCAGCATCAGGATGTCAAATTCATCGATGCCGGCGTTTTTCCCCGCTGCGGCAATCCTGTCAGCAAACTTCCCGGCGCTTCCGTTAACCTTCAGAGCCTTCCATTCCCTCAAAAATCCTATAAAGAAATAGAGACAGCAGGCAGCCTCCGCCACGAAAAACATAAGGAATATGCCGCCTATCGACATCAGCTGCTGGAAGTTGTACTCCATACCGCTGAGCTTTACATCCCCGCGCCTTACCGTGGATGCAACGCCCTTTCCCGGTCCCTTTGCAAAGTAAAACATGTAGGTTTCAAAAAGGGGACAATTGATCTTCAGGAAAGCGTATACTGCAGCAGCCGTGATACCAAAGGACGCGAGATACTTTGCCGTGCTCTTTATTCCCCTGAATAAAAATAAAAAGATCACCGCCGTTCCCGCGATCAGCAGAAAATACTGCTTCGTAAAAAAGATCACAACAGTCAGGATCCCGCAGATTATCTCCTTCCCCCTAAAATCCTTTGCGGAAAGAAGAAAAAGGATGAGCATCATAAGGAAAAGCCCCATGGTGTCCGGAACCGCATTCACGTAATTATACCGCCAGCTGCAGTTTATAAGGAAAATAAAGCCGGCAACCCCGAGTGTAAGGGAACCCGTCTTTTTCCATACCATATAAAAGGCCAGAGCCGAAGACGCCATGATACAGATAAAAGTCACAGCGTAGTGCAGCAGCACTATATCGGGCGAAAGCCCCAGGGCGTTTAACAGTGTTCCGATCCCCGCTGTCACAAGGGAATACAGGGGTCCGTACAGATAGATAAAGGGCGGCAGCTCCCCGTCAAGCGAGCTTAATGCGTAAGGATTATTACCCTTCATCAGCTCCATTGTCATAAATACATTGGCGCTTTCCCTGTATTCATTGGGGATCTTCAGATCCGTTACTGTATGGGCAAGTATCCCGGTGATCATGTAAAGCGCCACAAAGACCAGCGGAATAAACATGATCCCTATTATTTTTTCGTATGTGGATTTTTTCGAAAAAGAAAGCCGGATGCTTTCGTATCCGGCTTGTAAATTTTTAGCCATATATTACCTAAAGCTTATCAGATAGCAAAGCTTCCTGTATCCTCGCCGTTATTAACTGCGAAATAAACTGCCGAATCTTCAGGCTTGATATAGAAAGTAACTTCCTTTACATCAGAAGCCTTCCTGCCGTAATCCTTTGTCCAGACATCATTGAATCTGTCCTTGATCTGATCGGCGCTGACTTCGCGTCCCCTGAACTGAACAACCATTGATTCGCTGGTCTTAACAGCTGCCTTCTTTGCGGGAGCCTTCTTTGCAGGTGCCTTCTTGGCTGCAGGCTTCTTAGCGGCAGTGGTCTTCTTTGCTGCGGTGGTTGTCTTCTTTGCAGCAGTTGTGGTCTTCTTAGCTGCAGTAGTCTTCTTTGCTGCGCTCTCGGTCTTCTTAGCTGCTGTAGTAGTCTTCTTTGCAGCAGTTGTGGTCTTCTTTGCAGCAGGCTTCTTAGCAGCGGTGGTCTTCTTTGCTGCGGGTTTCTTTGCAGCAGCCTTGGCAGGTGCCTTAGCGGGAGCAGCCTTCTCAGCAGCCTTGGGCTCTTCCTTCTTCTCGGGAGCAGCTGCCTTAGGAGCTTCTGTCTTTACTTCTTCCTTCTTTTCTGCACTTGCGGGAGCAGCTTTAACCTCTTCCTTAACAGGTGCGGAAGCTGCCGCAATAGCTCTTTTCTGTATTGCCATGATCTTTTCCCTCCAGAAAAAATATACAAAATTTCCTCTAAATCTGAATAATAGCCCTAAAATCGCGATGTGTCAACGGTTTAAGCTCTTTTCCGTTAAATATTCCTTCAATTAATGTGTAAAAAACGTATCCCTGTAAGCAAAAATGTGAGATACTTTAATGCAGGACTACACCGTTTCGAAAGGAGGATCCATGTCGGCAATTACTTATGAAAACACTCTTACCATCAGAGAGCTCCTCGAAAAAAGCGAAGAAAACTTTGCTTCCCTGCCCTTTTTACGATATGAAAAGGACGACCTGATATACAACATCAGCTACGGCAGTTTTGCAGGACTATGCCGCATCATCGGTTCATTCATAAATGATCTGCGTAAGGAATACGGACGGCAGGTTCATGTGGGATTCTTCGGTTCTTCCTCTGCCCACTATGTTTCAGCCCTGATCGGCACCATGGCTTCGGGAAACGTGGCGGTGCCCCTGGACTACCAGATGGATCTCGAGCATCTCACGGAATGCCTGAAAAGAGCCGAAGTGGACATTCTTTTCTATGACCGTGTCCATGAGCCTCTGATCTCCGATGTAAAGGAAAACCTCCCTTCGGTCAAAGCTTTTTATTCCCTGCAGTCAGTTAAAAAGACTCCCTGTCTGAATGACATACTGAAAAACCCGGCCTACACCGGGAAAACCTGGGCTGAAGGCAGCGAGGATCCTGTCGTTGAGAAGGACACCCTCGCCATGGTCTTATTCACCTCAGGAACCACCGGACACAGCAAGGGCGTAATGCTCACCCATCATAACCTCGTGGGAAATACCCTTTCCCAGGAAAGAGTGGACTACCCCGGAAAGCCGGTTGCTTTAAGCGTTCTTCCCATACACCACGTATTCTGTATAAGCGTTGACTTCCTCTATATCATGAGCTACGGCGGAGTCACCTGCATCAACGGCGAGATGTCCATGCTGGCAAAGCATCTTCTCCTCTTTGATCCGATGATAATACGTATGGTGCCTATGATCGCCAAAGCCCTTTACAATAAGATCGCTACCCTGGCGTCATCAGACCCCTCCCTCACAGAAGAGGATGTGGTGCACCAGGTTTACGGAAAGAGCCTCTTCCGTATAGTCTGCGGAGGCGGCGGCCTCTCTCCCGAACTGGCACAGAAATACACGAATTTCGGCATCAATATCGGCCAGGGCTATGGCATGTCCGAGTGCTCTCCCATTATCTCAGAACCTGTTATGAACAGGCCTGACAAGGTCACCTCAGCCGGAAAGGTGCTGGATCATGTGGAAGTCCGCATCGCAGACGACGGAGAGATACAGGTACGTTCTCCCTTCGTGATGCAGGGCTACATGAACGATCCCGAGCTCACAAAGGAAGCCTTTACCGAGGATAAGTGGCTCAGAACCGGAGATATAGGATATGTGGATGACGAAGGTTTCCTGTATCTCACGGGCAGGCTCAAAAACCTCATCATCCTGAGCAACGGCGAGAACGTTGCGCCGGAAGAGATCGAGGACTCCTTTATTTCCGAACCCCTTATTTCGGACATCATAGTTTACGGCGAAAATGACATGATCTCCTGCGAGATCTATCCCGATTTCCTGTATGCGGAAAAGAAGGATATCCGCGATATTGAGCTGGAACTGAACCGTATAGTAAGAGAGCACAATGAGGGACTGCCTCCCTTCAAGCGGATACTGCACGTCCGCATGAGAAAGTCTCCCTTCAAGAAGACCACTTCCGGAAAGATAATAAGAAATGTCTTTCTGGAAGAAAAAAGAGAAACAAAGGATGCGGTCAAAAATCTCCGCAAGCCGGAAACCGACACGGAAAAGAAGATCTATGACTGCTGTGCGGAGATTCTCGGCCATAAGAGATTCGGCATCGATTCCGATCTCTACACCCAGGGACTGGACTCCTTCGGCAGCATACTGCTGATCACCAATCTGAAGGAACAGCTGGACTACACCCTGACCCTCCCGGAACTGATGGAAAACCCCACGGTTTCCGGTCTCGCCATTCTCCTTGCGAAGAAGGAAAATGAAGAAAAGGTGGATCTCAGCATAAGGGATAAATATCCTCTCGCTCCCACCCAGATGTATTTCGCCTATGTTATACGCGGAAATACCACAGGAAATCTGCCCTACTTCCTGAAGCTTGATAACAGGGTGGATCTTGACCGTCTGGAAAATGCCATAAGGGGGCTCTTCAGGATACATCCCGCCCTCTCCGGCCGGATAGAGCCCGGTGAAAACGGAATGCTGGAATTCTTCCGGGACGACGAAAGGGAACCCCTTATCGAGAGAGGGGAATACAGCGAAGAAGAATGGGAAGAGAAAAAAGAAACCCTGCTGAAGCCCTTCATGTACACAAAGGGTGAAAACCTCTACCACGCCGGTATCTACAAGGCTGAAAGCGGAAAATACCTCTTCCTGGACGTTGCCCACATTATCGGCGACGGTATGACCATGAATATCCTCTTTGAGGATCTGAACGCCCTGTACGCAAATGAAGAGGTGAAGAAATCCGATTACAGCTACTATGAATATATTTTAGACGACCTGGCCCGCGCCCAGGGAGATTCCAGGATAAAAGAAGCCGGAATATACGTAAATCTCATGCAGGGCTGGAAGGTGGACAGATCCATACTGGCAAAAATGAACAGCTATGATCTCACCACCGCGCATTACGCCGCCATCAGAGGAGGCTTCACATCGGTCAGCAAGAGAAGGCTGCAGGGCTTCTGCAGCAGATACGGTGTTTCTGAAAACGCCGTATTCCTGACTGCCTTCAGCTATGCCGTATCCCTTTACGCCGACAGTGATGACGTGACCATTACCAGTATCCACAGCGGACGTATTGACGGCAGATGGTCCCGTATCGCCGGTTGCCTCTTCCGTACGTATGTTTTCCGCTACAAAAAGATAAAGCACGAAAAGGTTGAAGAGCTCTTAAAGCGGAATGCCGCACAGATCCTCCGCACAATGAATATTCATTTTGCAACCCTTCACGCTGATGAAATGTTCATACAGTATCAGGGCGACATCCTGGAAGTACCCCAGGTCGGCGGAATGCTGGCAGAAAGAGTTCCCCAGCAGCTTGATTCCCTGCCCTTCCACCTGATGATACATTCAACGGACAGCGGCTATACCTACGAGCTCCGTTACTGGGAAAACCGTTACGACAGGGAAATGCTCACCATCTTCCTCTCTGTTATGGAAAATATCCTGAAGTTTATCCCCGACGAATCCTCCGTCAGGAAGTTAAAGGACCGCCTGCCTCAGAAGCTCTTCCCCAGGAACTTCATCATTACGGGAAGCGACCTGAACACCTCCCTCGGTATGGAAGTGATCGACAAAAAAGCCGGAGATATCCCGGTCAAGGCCTATGTGCTGGACGAATACGGCTTAAAGAAGCCTTACGGAGCCTGGGGCCGGCTCTATATCCTCGGTTCCAATGTAAAGGGAACCGGTGACACGATAGAGAGTCTATATACCGAAGGCACTCTGCATGATACAGGAATAGTGGCCAGGATCACTCCCGACAAAGAGCTGGAAGCTCTCTACCAGTCAGGGCGGATAGTCCTCCGCGAATCCCTGGCGGGGCAGACCTTCGTGGATCTCTACGAGCTGGAAAGCGCCCTGAAGAGATATCCCGGAATAAAGGACGCAAAGGCCTCCATTATCTTCGGTCAGGATACCCGGTTCTATATCAGGGCGGATCTGACCTGTGAAAAAGCACCCGAAAAGCAGGCCATTCAGGATTACGTGGCTGAAAAGCTCGGTAAATACATGATTCCGGAGGTTGTAGAATTTACCGATGTATGATATCAGTCCGGAATTCAAAATTCTGAAGAAGATGCCCGTAGTAACAAGGCCTCTTGAGATAAAGCTAACCAATCGTTTTTTTAACAGGCTGATGAAGAAGGAGCTGGAAAAGCCCGGAATAAAGGTAAAAAGGATCTCCATCCCCTGTGACGTCTCCCCTTCGGGAGCCATAGACTGCCCGGTGATATGCCCGGTAAACTCCAATGATGACGATATCCTCCCTGCCGTGATCTTTTATCACGGCGGGGCTTTCGTGTTCCCGGCCTTCCCCTATCACCTGCGGATCGCCCTGTCCACAGCGGAAAAGACGGGCTGCCGCGTATTCATGCCCTTCTATGACCTGGCTCCGAAGGTTCTTTCCCCGGTATTTTATGAAGAAGCATTCATAATATACAACTACATTCTTGAGCACGCCGGAGAGCTAAATATCGACCCGGAAAGGACAGCGGTTATGGGAGACAGTGCCGGCGGCACCCTGTGCGCGAGCCTGAACCTGACATTAAAGGATAAGGGGATATGGCTGCCCGCAGCGCAGCTCCTTTTCTATCCCAGCCTTGACGCCAGCCTTCAAAGCGATTCCATGAAGCGCTATACCAACGTTCCCGTTATCAACAGCGGTGCGGTAAAGGAGTACTACAGGATCTGCGCTCCCAAAAACGGCGTAACCATAGACAGAAAGATATACTCCCCCGCAGAGTCGCCCGATCTTTCCGGCATGCCGCCAACCTATGTGGAGACGGCGGAATTTGACTGCCTTCATGATGACGGGATCCTTTATTACACAAGGCTTAAAGAAGCGGGCTGCATCGCGGAGTTAAACGAAACTAAGGGCACGGTTCACGCCTTTGATTTTGTCCGGGAAAGCAGCATACAGAGAGAAGCTATGGAGAGAAGAACAGAATTTTTGAAAAAGTATATTTTGTAGTTATGTTCACAACGTGTTAACAAACTATTTGAAAAAATTTCATTCACAAATTGAATTTTGTACACAAGATTTGGATATACTCGTATTATCAAAAAAAGACATACTCCATAGTAGTCAATACTATATTAAAACTTTTTCATAATAATGCCAGGTGCCCGGCACCTGGCATCCTCCCTTTTAAAGGCAATTTAGAGACATATCATGAGAGATCTGAAGAACTGTTTTTTCTGTATTTCCGATAACGATACTCCCTGGCTTGATGAACTGATGACGGAGCTTAATGACGCCGGTGTCAGGCTTTTTACGCTGGAACCAGGAAAAAAGATCCCGGAGATCGCCATCCCCGAGGGCTCCTATACCGTAACGGATAATGAAGACGGGGCAGCCTTCGCTGAACACTACGATACCGGCTATGTACTCTACAGGAAACCCGGCATCCCCTGCAGCGTCCTGGGTTCCTCGGCTTCCTCTGTCCTCTCGGAGGCCCAGTGCATCATTGAGGGCTTTGACGAAATCACCCCGGATTTTTTGGAAAAGATGTACCAGAGGAAAAACGGCATTCCCTGGACCATAGTTGAAACTCCCCGGACCATCATCCGGGAGCTTTCCCTTGATGATATCGACGATCTTTTTTCCCTGTATGAAGATCCCGAGATACAGCGCTTTATCCCGCCCCTCCTTCCCACAAAAGAGGAAGAGACAGAATTCCAGAAGGCCTATATAGAAAAAATGTACGGCTTTTTCGGATACGGTTTCTGGAATATCACGGACCGGGAAAAGGGAACCCTGATAGGAAGAGCCGGCATCAGCAACCGGGAGGGCTTTGACATCCCGGAACTCGGCTATCTCCTTGACCGTGCTCACCGGGAAAAGGGCATTGCGGAGGAAGTCTGCAGGGCGATCATAAAGTATGCCCATGAGATCCTCGGGATCGATGAACTGAACCTCTTTCTGCAGAAACAAAATCTCCCCTCCATCCGCTTAGCCGGAAAACTCGGGTTTACGGATACAGGGGAGATGATCTCAGGTCATAACGACAGCGGCTTAATGCGCTATCATCTGAATCTCACGTGAATTATCTTCACGCCTTATTCTCTGAACCAAGAACGTTGATGATCTTGTTATGAACGATATCCTTCACATAACGACGTCCGTCAGCGATGTACTGTCTGGGATCGAAGTGATCGGGATGAGCCTGCATATGCTCACGGATACCTGCTGTCATTCCGAGACGAAGGTCTGAGTCGATATTGATCTTGCAGACTGATCTCTTGGCAGCCTCACGAAGCTGATCCTCGGGGATACCGATAGCATCCTGAAGAGCTCCGCCGTTGGAATTGATTATCTTCACATATTCCTGGGGAACGGAAGATGAACCGTGAAGAACGATGGGGAAGCCGGGCAGCTTCTTTGAGATCTCCTCAAGGATATCCAGACGGATGTGGGGATCTGTGCCGGGCTTAAATTTATATGCGCCGTGGCTGGTTCCGATAGCGATAGCAAGGGAATCAACGCCTGTACGCTCTACGAATTCAACTACCTGATCGGGATCTGTGTACTGAGCGGTCTCAGCAGCCACATTTACATCATCCTCTACTCCTGCAAGTGTTCCGAGCTCTGCTTCTACAACAACGCCCTTGTCATGTGCATAGTCAGCAACAGACTTTGAAATAGCAACGTTCTCATCGAAGGGCTTGGATGAAGCATCGATCATAACAGATGTAAATCCGTTATCTACACAGTCCTTACAAACATCAAAATCAGCGCCGTGGTCAAGATGAAGAGCGATGGGGATCTCGTCATTTGTAGCTTCCACTGCAGCCTCTACAAGGTGCTTCAGATATGCTGACTGAGCATACTTTCTTGCGCCTGCGGATGCCTGCAGGATAACCGGTGAATGAAGCTCCCATGCAGCTTCTGTGATTCCCTGGACTATCTCCATGTTATTCACATTGAAAGCTCCGATGGCATAGCCTCCGGTGTAGGCCTTTTTGAACATCTCGGTAGTTGTAACTAATGGCATATTATTTCCATCCTTTCTTAAATGAATTTATACTTCACACCGTTTAGCGGTGAAGGTATCTGTTTTATCCCGGCAGTCTCTCAGGCTCCTTCTGCCTGGGAAGCGCCGCATCCTGGGGAACCATTACCGTCAGGGCCTTGTGGCAGTTCCTTACCTTTACTTCCTTAAGGCTCCCGCCGAATTCCCCGTCCAGGGTCCAGTCCACTGAACCATCACTGGTAAAGCTTATTTCCGACGTCCTGAAGAAGCTTACGTAATCATTGGTCGTATCATTCACCAGCGCTGCAGCGATCTCTCCGAAGGCTGCCGTATCGTCCGGCATCTTAATAAGTGACACCTCGAAAAGCCCGTCGTCCAGCAGCACACCCTTATTCTCAAGACTCTTTAACCCCGCCACGGAAAGGGTATTGCTGACCATCCCGAATACGTATTCGTCTTCTTCGACGATACCGTCATGCTCTATCTTTAATCTGTATGACTGCACCGGACCGATCCTGGACATGGCCTCAATAATATAGGCCAGATGCCCGAAGGTATTCTTCATATTCTGCTCGGTGCCGTAGGAAATATCCGTGAATAGTCCGAAGGCTGCCACATAGACAAAAGTCCTGTCATTAAAAGCTCCCATGTCACAGCGGAACTCCACTCCCCGGGTCACCACTTCCGCAGCCTTCCTCATATCCCTGGGGATCTTCAGTGTCTTTGCGAAATCATTGGTGCTTCCGGCGGGAACATAACCTATGGGAATACGGTCCTCTCTCTGCATCATCCCGGCCACAACCTCATCCAGTGTGCCGTCGCCTCCGGAACACACCAGCATATCGTAGCCCGGCTTCATATTCACAGTGGCGTTTACCGCATCTCCGCTGTTCTGGGTAGGATAAACCGTAACCTCATATCCCGATTTAACAAAGATATCTATGATGTCTAAAAGATTACTGCGTATCCTCTCCATCCCCGCATGGGGATTGTAGATGAAATACATTTTCACCCGGCAGTTACTTCGCCTTTCAGGTATTTGCTGATGTTATCGGCAGCGTTTTCTTCATCGCTGCCTTCTGTAACCACATCAACCTTGTCTCCGTTTTTAAGGGCAAGGGTCATCATTCCCATGATGCTTTTGGCATTTACATGCTTTTCATCATACTCGATATAAACAGTCGACTCAAACTGGCTCGCTGTCTGCACAAGCAAAGCTATGGGTCTGGTATCCAATCCGTCCTGCATGGATACTTCAACTGTTTTCCTGGTCATACTGATTCCTCCTTAAGTCGTCCGCGATCCTGCTGAGTCTTCGCAGCCGGTGGTTAACTCCTGATTTTCCCACGGGCGGATCAAGAAAATTACCAAGTTCCTTCAATGCCGCTTCGGGATGGGAAAGCCTCACTTCCGCCATCTCCCTTAAAGCATCGTCCAGAAAACCAAAACCCCGCTTCTCCCTGATATACTCGATATCGTTTACCTGTCTCACAGCCGCACTCACTGTTTTCTTGATATTGGCTGTTTCGCAGTTTACCCGCCGGTTCACCGTATTTCTCATATCCTTATAGATACGGGCATTCTCCATATCCATAAGCGCGGCCGGCGCCTCCATGATGTTCAGCATGGTCACTATGTCATCTCCCTCCTTGAGGTAGAGCACATAGCTGTTCTTCCGTCCGGTAATGCGGCTTTCCACATTGAAACTGCCTATGATCTCTTTCAGATTATCGGCAGTGTCCCGGGAATCACAGACTATCTCCATGTGATAGGAACCTTTCGGGTTACTCACTGACCCCCCGGCGAGAAATGCACCCCGTATAAGGTTTCTCCTGCAGCAGGACCTTTCATAAAGCAGGCTGTTCAGCCTTTTGTCCCCGGGCTGCATCTTCAGAAGCGTCAGCAGCTCTTCCGCCGCGTCTCCCTTCATCATCAGCCTGTAAACAGGAGTTTTCCCCATCCTCATCTGAACATCAGCACTTATTCTAATGGTTTTTCTCAATAATGTAAAGCATATTCTGATGACGTCCTCATTCTCCGAATGATAAAGAACCTTCAGCCCCTTTTCCGGAGAATAAAAAATATCCGCAGCCATCAGAGTGATGCCTGCGAGAAGTGCCGTACAGCAATGTCTTGCTTCCGGTATATCAGATCCTATTTCTTTTTTTACATCCCGGGAAAATGACATATCCTCTTTCCTAGCGCCGCATGCTGTCCTTCATGATATCCCTGTGTTCTATACGCAGGCCGTAGCTCTCCTTTTCCGAAAGCCGCTCAAAGAGTTTCTTTGCCAGTGTCACGCTCCTGTGTTTTCCGCCGGTGCAGCCGATCGCTATCACCAGCTGGTTTTTGCCCTCAATGACATAGTTCGGTATCAGAAATTCGATGAGATCCTGAAGCTTGTCTAAAAATACCCCCGCTTCCTTAAAGCCCATGACATAGTCCTGAACCTCTTTGTCCTCACCGCTTTTCTGTTTTAATTCGTCGATGTAATAGGGATTCGGAAGGAAACGCACATCAAAAACCAGATCCGAGTCACTGGGTATCCCGTACTTATATCCGAAGGAAAGCACGGTGATAAAGAGATTTCCGTAATCCTTGTTCTTTGAAAAGATATTGTCTATCTCAGTCTTCAGCTCCCTGGTAAGGAGATGGCTGGAATCAATGATATAGGAGGCGTTGGCTTTCAGGAACTTCAGCAGCTCCCTTTCCTTTTTTATCCCGTCCTCCACTCTGCCGTTCATCACCAGGGGATGAGCTCTCCTGGTCTCCTTGAAGCGCTTTATCAGCACCTCGTCCTCGCAGTCCAGGAAAAGTATGTCAAAGGTATTTCCGGCGTCCTGAAGCTCCTTTAAGGCAGACTCCACCTTAGCAAGCCCGGTGCGGACATCTATTCCCACTGCCACCTTCTCCAGTTCGCTGTTTGGTTCATAGGCCAGTTCCGCGAACTTTCCGATAAGGGGTACCGGCAGATTATCCACGCAGAAATAACCGAGATCCTCCAGCATCTTTAAGGATGTGCTCTTTCCCGCGCCGCTCATTCCAGTGACAATGACGAATTTCATATCAGAATTCTCCGATCATCAAAACCTCGGGCTCCAGCCTGATGCCGGAGCTCGCCTGAACCCTCTGCTGCACCTCATTTATTACTTTATAAATATCATCAGAAGTGGCTCCGCCTTTATTTACCACAAAGCCGCAGTGCTTTTCCGAAACCGAGGCACCGCCGATGGTAAAGCCCCTGAGACCCGCTTCCATAATGAGCTTCCCCGCGAAATTCCCCTCCGGCCTTTTGAAGGTACTGCCGGCACTGGGAAATTCCAGCGGCTGTTTCTCCCGGCGCTTTGCCGAAAGCTCCTCCATTGTACGGGAGATGCTTTCCCTGTCCCCCTTCTGCAGCGTAAAGGTTACGCTGATCACCGTATAACCCTTTTCCCTTACTGCACTTCTGCGGTAGGAAAAATCCATATCGGAATTCGACAGTGTAATAAACTCACCCTCTTTATCGAGGACCTCCACTTCCTTTACCACATCCTTCATTTCCCCGCCGTAGGCACCGGCATTCATTACCATGGCGCCTCCCGCCGTTCCGGGAATACCGGATGCGAATTCAAAGCCGGTCAGGGAATTCTTCATCGCCGTGTCCGCGATCCTGGAAAGAAGGGTTCCCGCTCCGGCATAAAGCTCCGTATCATTAACCTTTATTTTCGAAAAGCGGTCCGTTATCTGGATAACAGCTCCCCTGAAGCCCCTGTCGGATACCAGGAGGTTGCTTCCGTTTCCTATGATGAGGTAATCCTTTCCGCCTTCCTTCAGGAGTTTTATAAGCCGGGACAGCTCATCCTTATTTTCAGGCAGCAGAAAAAGATCCGCTGCTCCCCCCGTACGGAAAGTGGTGTGAACATTCATGGGTTCATTTATAAGGATCCGCTCCGGTGGGAGGACCGCTTTGATCTGTTCTGACAGTGATTCCATTATTCTATGCTTTGATCAAAAGATCAAAAGTGCGGCTGCGCCGTAAATCCCCCCGTCATTTCCCAAAGTTGCCCGGGTAAATACGGTCTCCTCACTGGCATGGAAAACATGCTCCTTAAAGTTCCTGGTAATGTAGGGCATGATAACGTCTCCGGACATGGAAACCCCGCCCCCTATGATGATGATATCGGGATTCAGCACTCCGGCCACCACCGAAAGTCCGTTCCCTAAATACTTTCCGAATTTTTCCGCGACCCTTATGGAGAGCTTGTCACCGTTCTGAACGGCTTCCCACATCTCCTTGGAATTCAGGGGGCGCTTTCTCATCTCCGACTCCTCGTCGGGATTGGCCTCCAGTTCTTCCTTTAAGAGCCTTACGATACCGGTAGCCGAAGCGAACTGCTCGAGACAGCCCCTTCGGCCGCAGTTACAGGACTCCTTCGTATCGGTGCCGGTATAGATATGTCCTATTTCACCCGCTGCACCCATCGTGCCTGTAACAACCTTGCCATTAATGATCACGCCGCCGCCTATGCCGGTACCGAGAGTGACCATGACAATATTCCTGTAGCCTTTGCCTGCTCCCATCCAGGCTTCGCCGAGTGCCGCCACATTGGCGTCATTCCCCGCCTTTACCTTCATCTTTCCCTTGAAGCAGGAAGCCAGCTTTTCTTCCACATTAAAGGTGTCATCCCAGTGAAGATTTACTGCTCTTCTGATAACGCCCTTATCGTCCACGGGTCCCGGGAGTCCCATCCCCACACCGAGGATCTCCTCATCCTTTATACCCTTTTCCTTCGTCTTCTTCTCTATGGACGCAGCTATATCGGGAAGGATGGCCTCTCCCTTATTATCCGTATTCGTAGGAATGGACCACTTTTCAATGAGTTCTCCATCCCCGGTAAAAAGGCCGATCTTTACTGATGTACCTCCTACATCAACCCCATATACATAACTCATACCTTTAGTCCTCCCGTTTTTTCTTCAGATTATCCTGTACCCTCTTGTAGAGCTCCTGGGCTGCATTGTATCCCATCTTCTTCTGTCTGTAGTTGATGGCTGCTGTCTCGCAGATGATGGCTAAATTTCGTCCGGGACGGATGGGAATATTGTGGCAGACCACTCTCTTGCCTAAATATTCCGTATATTCCTCTTCCATTCCCAGCCGGTCATAGTCCTTATCCTTATCCCAGTCCTCCAGCTTGATGACCAGGTCTATTCCCTGGGTTTCCTTTACGGAAGTGGCACCGAAAAGCGCTTTTACGTCTATGATGCCTATACCCCTTAACTCTATAAAGTGCTTTGTGATATCGGGAGCAGAACCGATAAGGGTGTCATCGCTGACCTTCCTTATCTCCACCACGTCATCGGATATGAGACGGTGTCCTCTCTTTACCAGCTCCAGGGCGGCTTCGCTCTTTCCTATGCCGCTCTCACCGGTTATCAGCAGGCCTTCGCCGTTAACATCTACCAGTACCCCGTGTATGGAGATGCAGGGCGCGAGCTTGACATTCAGCCACCTGATGGTTTCCGCCATGAAATCCGAAGTGGACTTCGATGTCTTTAAGAGAGGCACCTGATTGTCGGCCGCATACTTAAAGAACTTTTCATCGGGCTCCAGATCCCTGCAGAAAATCACACAGGGGATGCCGCTGGATAAGAGCTTGCTGTATATCTCATCCTTCCTGTTATCATCCATGAGCTGCATGTATGAATATTCCACGAAGCCCACTATCTCGATACGTGTAGATTCAAAATGCTCGAAAAATCCGGCAAGCTGCAGCGCCGGCCTGTTTATCTCGGCCTGGCTGATGGTGACCGTCTCCACAGGTATATCGGGAGTCAGGTTTATCAGATTCATCTTTGCGATAAAATTACTTAGGGAAACCGTTGCCATATCCGCTCCTTTTTAAGTATTTAAGATGTGTTTTAGTATATCATTATTTTAACTATTATGGAAGAAAGCATAAACCGCCTCTGCCGACCTTTTATTCATTTCCGGAACCTCCGACAGCTCTTCCTCGGTAGCATTCTTTATATTTTCCACGGAACCGAATTCGCGGAGCAGGGCTTTCCGCCTCTTGTCGCCTATGCCCTGGATGTCATCCAATATAGAATGCAGCTGGTTCTTCCCGTGCAGGGATCTGTGGTAGTCGATCGCAAAGCGGTGGGTCTCATCCTGTATCCTGGTCACCAGCCTGAAGCACTCGGAATGGCTGTCCACCGGCATTTCCACGTTATCATAGTAGATTCCCCGGGTTCTGTGATGATCGTCCTTCACCATACCCGCCACCGGAATATCCAGATGCAGACGGGAAAGCACATTTAATGCGATATTAACCTGACCCTTTCCTCCGTCCATCAATATGAGATCCGGGAATCTCACGAAGGAGTCCTCCCTGTCCTCTTCACCCTGCTCGCTGACCAGTCTTTCAAAGCGCCGGGACAGCACTTCCTCCATGCTGGCGTAGTCGTTCGGACCCTGTACGGATCTGATCCTGAACTTCCTGTAATCGGAATTCTTTGCCCGGCCTCCTTCAAATACCACCATGCTTCCCACCGATTCAAAGCCGCTGATATTTGAAATGTCAAAGGACTCTATCCTGTCCGCCTTTTCTATTCCTATAAGGTCTGCCAGCTCCTTTGCCGCTCCCTTTGTCCTCTCTTCGTTTCTGCGAAGCTTCTCCCTGTCGGTATTAAGTATCAGCTCCGCATTCTTTTTCGCCAGCATCAGAAGCCGGTTCTTCATTCCCTTCTTCGGGATGATGACGGTAACCTTTGAGCCCCGTTTACCGGAAAGCCATTCCTCTATTATCTCCTGGTCTCCGATCTCTTTTTCCAGCATTATCTCCTTCGGGATAAAGGGCGTCCCGGAATAAAACTGCTTTACAAAGCTCTCCAGGGTTTCACTGTCCTCCGTATCACTGACGCCGGTCATATAGTAATGATCCCTGCCGATCAGCCGCCCGTCCCGGATAAAGAATATCTGGATCACGGCCTCGTCATCCTCGGTCTTCATCGCGATGATATCCCTGTCTTCCTGCTCTCCCGCCAGGGTTATCTTCTGCTTCTCGGATACCGTCTTCACGGAATTGAGGAGATCCCTCCACTCCTTCGCATCCTCGTATCTCATTTCCCCGGATGCTTTTTCCATATTCTCTTTCAGCATGGAAAGTATCGGCGAATAATTGCCGTTTAAGAAATCGAGAGCGCCGTCCACCGCGTTTTTGTACTCTTCCTCCGTGATGCAGCCGCTCTTGCAGGGTCCGGAACACTGTTTGATGTGGAAATTCAGGCAGGGCCTGTCCTTATCTATATCCCGGGGCAGCACCCTGTTGCAGGTGCGGAGCCTGTAGATCTTGTTTATCAGCTCGATAGTATCCCTTACCCCGAGCGATGAGGGATAGGGTCCGAACAGCCTGAAGCCGGACTTCTTCTCCAGCCCCGTATCTCCCTGGGGGCGTCTTGCGAAAAGAATCCTGGGATAGGCTTCATTCACCGTGACCTTGATATAGGGATAGCTCTTATCGTCCTTCAGCATCGTGTTATATCTGGGACGATGCTTTTTTATAAGATTGCTCTCTAAAACAAGAGCCTCCGTTTCAGAATCGGTGATAATATACTCAAAATAAGCAATGTGTGTCACCATCTTCATGATCTTGGGGCTCTTTTTGTTTTTCCGAAAATAGCTGTGCACCCGGTTAAAGAGGTTCTTCGCCTTACCCACGTAGATTATCTCGTCATCATCCGCGTGCATCAGATAAACTCCGGGCTTTTTCGGAAGCTTTTTTAAATTATCCTCGACATCGAATTCCATTTAAGATCCTGTCAGACCCTGTCCTCCGGACTGCCGTCGTCTGTATTGTTCTCTTCGCTGCCCTGGTTCCTATCGGGAATCAGGCTGTCATCTATCGTAAAATCTATCTGCTGCCCCGGCATATGGTTCTGGGGCGCATTATTTCTGGTCTGCCAGTCCGTATGGGCATTATTATCCGGCATCTCGGCAGGAGCAGGCTTTATCTCCTGCTTTTCTTCTGCAGGGATAACCTCCGCTTCCTCCTTCTTTTCCTGCTTGGCTTCCTTGAAGCGCTCTTCATAGGACTTCTTTTCAGGAACCGGGATACCTTTCTCCTTGCAGTAGATCTTCATGAATTCTGCGCCGGTTATCGTCTCTCTCTTTATAAGGAATGCGGAAAGCTTGTCCAGAAGCTTCCTGTTGTCCTTCAGCAGCCTCTTTGCCTCCTTATAGGATTCCTTCAGGAGCTTCATTACTTCATTGTCTATATCGGCCGCTGTCTCATCAGAGCAGTTCATCACAGCCCTGCCGTCCAGATATCTGTCCTCTATGGACTCCAGGCTGATAAGACCGAATTTCTTGCTCATGCCGTACTGGGTGACCATGGCTCTGGCGATCTTTGTTGCCTTCTCGATATCATTGGATGCACCTGTGGTAACGGTATCAAATACTATCTCCTCAGCCGCACGTCCCGCCAGGGTAGTTACCAGTATTGCGCGGAGTTCCGCTTCGCTGTTTAAGTACTTCTCTTCCTCCGGAACCTGCATTACATAGCCTAAAGCACCCATAGTCCGGGGCACAATGGTGATCTTCTGCACAGGCTCGCTGTTCTTCTGCAGGGCGGATACAAGGGCGTGGCCTATCTCATGATAGGAGACTATCCTTCTCTCTTCCTTGCTCAATACCCTGTCCTTCTTTTCCTTACCTACAAGGACAATCTCCACGGCGTTCATGAGGTCATCCTGGGAGACATATTCCCTGCCGGCCTTTACCGCATTGATGGCAGCTTCATTTACCATATTGGCGAGATCGGAGCCGACCGCACCGCTGGTTGCCAGCGCCACGTCCTCAAAATTAACGGTCTCATCCAGCTTCACGTCCTGGGCGTGAACCTTCAGGGTATCTATACGTCCCTTCAGATCGGGCTTGTCAACGATAATACGTCTGTCAAAACGTCCCGGACGGAGAAGGGCTTTGTCCAGGGTCTCAGGTCTGTTGGTGGCGCCGAGGATCAGTATTCCCTTTGAAGTATCAAAACCGTCCATCTCGGAAAGAAGCTGATTCAGGGTCTGTTCTCTTTCATCATTTCCACCGTACCTGGAATCCCTGCTCTTTCCTATGGCGTCTATCTCATCTATGAATATTATGCAGGGAGCATTTTTCTCCGCTTCCCTGAAAAGATCACGGACACGGGATGCACCCACGCCGACAAACATCTCCACAAAGTCAGAACCCGCAAGAGAGAAGAAAGGTACATGGGCTTCGCCCGCTACAGCCTTTGCCAGCAGGGTCTTACCGGTTCCGGGAGGTCCCACCAAAAGGGCTCCCTTCGGAAGCCTGGCTCCTATCCGCGAATATTTCATCGGATTATGAAGGAAGTCCACCACCTCCTGCAGAGATTCCTTGGCCTCGTCCTGTCCTGCCACATCCTTAAAGGTGACGCCGGTTTCCTTCTGTACATAGACCTTGGCGTTGCTGCGGCCGACACCCATCATGCCTCCGCCGCCCATACGCTTCATCAGGAAGTATGTAAGACCACAGACCAAGAGGATAGGGAAAACATATCCGATAAAGCCAGACATCATGGCACCGGATCTGTCCGGAACCTCGCCCTTGAAATCCACGCCTGCCTCTGTCAGCCTGTCCGTGAGCCACGGATCATCCACGAGTCCCGTATAATATGTCATCTGCATGGAAAGAGGATTGGTGCTGCCCTTTTCCTCCTTCGGGTAGATGGTTATCTTATCCGGATCTATCGTAACGCTGCCCACCTGGTTTGCCGACACCATGGCCAGAAACTGTGAATAGCTGATCTCCTGGGTCGAATTCCGGGTCACCAGATTGCTCATCATGCTCATGCAGAAGAAGGTCAGTACCGTTGCCACTATCATGGCTATGAGCGTCTGCCTGTTACGGGGATTGTGGCCGCCGTTATTCTTATTCTGATTATTATTGTTTTCGTTCATATAATTTCTTCTTCAATACTCCATATTATTAAAGCCTTCTCCCTTTGGGAGAAGGTGTCAGCGAAGCTGACGGATGAGGGCATCATTCCCCCGGCCATCACACAACATAGTAATGCCACCGGCGCAAAAACGCAAGCTATATAGATGGGTTTGGCAGCCAAAAAGGGGCTGCCGCACTAATATAATCAGCTGCGGCATCCCTTTCTGATTTATATTACTCTGTTTTTCGCTCAGTCCCCGGGATTTCCGATATGCTTAAAGAGATAATCAAGTACCTCGGGTGTGAACTTCTTCGCACTGATGCCGACTGTGTATGTACCGTCTTCCCTCTTAACCATGCGGACAACTTCTGCATACATTATTACGGTATCTGCTACGATAATGATGTCCTTCCCCTTGATCTCCGGCCGGTCATCCTTCATCCAGAGACCCATCCCCCTGGGGCTCGCATCCTCCACCTGTACATACAGGGTTTCTCCGGTTTCGCAGAGAACGATAACGCTGGGAGCCTTAAACTCTACACGTCCGATCTTCCGCTTATCGCTTGCTACTTCAGCCTCTAGTGTCATTTCAGATATACCTCCTTAACTAATACCCCGTTTATTTTACTTGCTATTTTTTACAGCGCTAGCCTTCTTTTTTCTGTGGTCCATATACAGCTTTACTCCTGCTGCGCCCATTACAAGGATAAGGAGCCACCAGCCGAAAGGAATACTTCCCTTGGTTTCTTCATCGAAGAGCATGTTTCTGTCAAATGTGCCGTTATTTACGGCGTCGACAAGAGGAGCTATCCTCTCTCCCAGGACATCACCCTTTAACTCGCCACCAACCGTTTCTCCCTCAGGTGCGGTTCTATCTCCCAGAACATCACCTTCAAGAGCACCGCCGCCGGCGGCTTCGCCGGCCATCGCTCCTCCAGTTGTCCCATCAACCGTAGTGGTAGTTGTAACACCATCTGTCGCGACTCCTGCTGCATCTCCTGTTGTGTCTCCTGCAGGCGCATCAACTGCAACCCCCGGTGCACCTACTGCGGATGCGTCCGCTGCAGGTGCGTCTGACGCAGGTGATCCTTCATCAGAAGAAGCTCCTGAGGTATCATCTGAAGCATCGTCGTTATCCGTCTTCTTGTTATTGTTGTTATTATTGTTGCTGTTGCTATTATAAGTAGGCGAATATGCGATCTTTCCTGCCGCTGCCTTCATCTCATCTATCACCTTTTCCAGGCCTTCGGTGTTCTTCTGGGCGGTGGTCAGATTCGTTACAGCTTCATCATATACCTTTTTGGCCTCTTCCAGTCTCGTTTCCAGCGTCTTGATCCAGCTTGTGCTGAGAGTTTCAAGTGTTCTGGCCTTTTTAAGGTTTGCCGCAGCCTCATTCACGTCGTCCTGGGCCTTCTGAACAGCACTTTCCAGAGCCTTGGCCTCTTTAACTGCGTAGATACTGTAAGCAAAGTTCTCCAGCGTCTGGGCATAAACCATATTGCCATACAGGCGGTAGGTATCTGTCTTATTGTTATACTTCGTTTCATTAAGGCAGGTATCACCCTTGCTTACAAAGACATTATAGCCCTTTTTAGCTGTTGCCTCCTCATCCAGCGTCTTTAAGACAACATCGATATAGCTTTCCTTATAACCATCAGCCTTAAGATCGTCAGCATCTTTGTCGAAAGTATTTCGAACAGTCTCATCGCCTTTGCTTAAATACGCAACATAATCGTAATATGCGGTAACTTTCTCTCCTTTAGTGGTCTCATAGGTGATCGTGCCATAATGGTTAGCATCGCCGTGCTTATTATCCCACTGTACGTCACTGTTCGGATCATTCTCATCTGCTTTTACGATTTTAATCGAATTCGGATTCACATCTGCTCTCTGAATGAGTGAATAAACCGCCATTCTGGCCGCAAGCTCTCTGTATGCTGGCATGGTATATCCCGCACTCTTGGCATTCTTCTGGAATCCCTCGATTTCCTGTTCAAGGACTTTCAGCTTTGCTTCTTTTTCCTCGTCATAGGAAACCTCAAATCCAAGACTGGCTTTCTCATCATTATATGCCTTTGTGGCAGCTTCACACACAGCTCTTGCACCTTCAGCATTTGTTCTCACCTGATCAACAGTAAGGTTTTCTGCATTTGCAGCATCTGTGCCAATCTTGTCCACAAGAGCCTTCGCATCTTCTGCTTCCTTCATAGCAGCTTCCAGAACAGCATTCCGTGTATCCAGCTCATTCTGCTTGCTCTGGGTCAGGGTCTCCTTATTCTCCATAGTTTGTTTTTCGCTGAATGTGTAGTACCTCTTGCCATCGACAGTGAAATTGCCCGCGATAGCAACTATGGAATTAATCTTATCAACTACAACTTCTCCCTTATTTTTATCCCAGATCACGCTGCCATCAACTTTTTTTCCAGCCTCATTTTGTGCCTCGTAGTATATACTTATTGTTTTCGTATTTCCGGCCGTATCGGTATAGGTCAGCTTTTTATTTATATCTATTGTGAACTCGCTGTCAGGTTTCGCAAGTCCGTTTTCAATAAGAATATACGCTACATATGACTTTGCAAGCTCTCTGTTGGCAACCCAGTAATCATTGCCCGTCAGACCGGCTTCTTTATTGATAAGCCTGTCCCTCATTTCATTAACTGCGGTTCTGTTCGCTGCCATTTCTCCATCATCTGCCAGCAGACTGATAAGCTTCGTATTAATACCACCAATGGCGTCATATGAACTCTGGGCAGCAGTCAATACCTCATTTGCCGCGGTACTCTTTGCCTGCACAGCGGCCAGAGCTTTCTTATTGGCCGCGGACTGCTCACCGTTGACCTTTTCCAGTTCTTTTTGTGCATTCAAAAAAGCATTCTTTGCATTTTCCACTGCGTCAGCAGATGCATTACCAAGCTGATCTTTTACTTTATCATAGGCTTCCTGGGCTGCTTTTACCTCTTCCTCCGCCTGCACCTTCCTCCTGTTTGCCTCTGTCAGCGCATCATTTGCTGCATTATATGCGCTCTCAGCTTCCACAAGCTTCTTCTCAGCCGCTTCTTCAGCTGCCTTGCTGTCAGCAAGTTTTAACTCCGCGCCAAGTATCTTCGACGCAGCAGATGCCTGTGCATCCTTAGCCTCGGCTTCACTTGTAAAGTTCTGGTTTGCAGCAGCTTCAATGGATGCCTTGTCTGTTGTGGCAGTTCCCAAGGCTTCTCCCGATATATTCGCTGCATCTGCCGCTAATGCGGCAAAGGTATCATCTGTCTGAACATCTCCCGTTAAACCTTCAAAGTATTCCACACCCTGTGTTGCAGCGGTTTCATATTCATTTGCTGACTTTACGGATTCATTGGCAGTGTTATACAGATCATCAAGGGCTGCTGACTCGGTAGCAATATAATTCATGTCAGCTTCAGCTGCTTCCATCTCGTCAATTATGGATTCTGCGTAACTTTCTTCACCTGAGGATGAATCTTCACCGCTGTCTTCATGGGATTCTTCCTCGTGACTGTCTTCTTCATCACGATGCTCATCGTAGTCTTTTGCTTTTTCTTCAGCATCATCGCAGCTGCTTTCTGCCTTTTCAGATGATGAAGTCTGTTCGCTCTTTTCACCGGAGCTGCCGGTTTCAGTGCCGGTACCGCCGCCTTCACCACCGCCTTCGCCTTCATCCGCGAAAACAGTAGCTGTGGGCATCATTGCCAGTGTTGCGGCAAGCCCGATGGTTATCGCCTTCAATATGTTCTTGTTTACTTCCATGTTCTTCATAGCCCCTCTTCTTCCCTCAAATTCAAGGTTTTCGCTACAACCTGATAGTTACAGTATTATCTTACATTTTATATCGGTCATTATATCAAAAAAAATGTATAAAAATATATACATTTAATAAAAATTTAATACGCCGTGAGCAAGAAATCCCCCACCTGTGTATGTGGTGAGATGAATTGTGAGGAACACGGCGGTTTTTATTGATAATAGAACACATGTTTGATATAATAAATTCATGAACAAAGCGTTCAAATACAGAGTACATCCTACAACTGAACAAAGTATCATGTTTACTAAAACCTTTGGTTGTTGTCGTAAGGTCTATAATCTTATGCTTTCCGATAAGATTGAAGGCTACAAAGCAACTGGCAAATTCCCTACCGTCACACCTGCTAAATATAAAAAAGATTATCCTTTTCTTAAAGAGGTTGACAGCCTTGCTCTTGCTAATAAACAACTGGATTTACAGGAAGCATTTCGCAATAGATTTAGCAAATCCCGTAAAAGGAATACCGGATTTCCTAAGTTCAAATCCGCCAAGCACAGTCGTAAAGCGTACACTACTAATAACCAGAAAGGCACGGTTGCTATTATAGACGGCAGATATATCAAACTGCCTAAGATTGGCAAGGTGAAAGCTGTCATCCACCGTGTTCCTGACAGCGATTGGATTATCAAATCCGCTACCGTATCACAGGCATCAGATGGTAAATATTATATTTCTGTACTTTTTGAGTTTGAGAAAGCCATAAATCCTTATGTGGCGGACAAAACCAATGCCATCGGACTTGATTACGCTTCTGATGGCCTGTATGTAGACAGTAATGGCAATGTTGGCACTAATCACAAATACTACCGTGAGAGCCATGATAAGCTTGCTAAAGCACAGCGCAGGTTATCACGCATTCATGGTTCTAAAAAGCACGAAGCAAAATCTAACAACTACATAAAGCAGCTCCGCAAGGTAAACAAAATCCATAGACACATATCAAATCAGCGTTTGGATAACCTGCATAAGATATCTACTGAGATAGCCAATCAGTATGATGTTGTATGTGTGGAATCCTTAAATATGCTCTCTATGGCAAATAGAGGTTTCGGCAACGGCAAAGCCAACCTTGATAACGGATACGGCATGTTTTTATCAATGCTCGAATACAAACTATCAGATAGGAACAAGTATCTCGTAAAAGTAGATAAGTGGTTTCCATCGTCGCAAATCTGTCATTGTTGCGGTGCTTTACATCCCGAAATGAAAAACCTACAAATCCGAACAATGAAATGCGATTGTGGTCTCAAAATCAGCCGTGACCAAAATGCCGCTATCAATATTTTGAATGAGGGATTACGGCTACTTACCGAGGTGGCATAACAAAACTAAATATTACAGTAGGGATGGAATAGCCCGAACTCATACGCCTGTGGACATTGTGTAAGACATTGAGGTACGTATCATCGTAGTGGGTAGCACTTCAAAGAAGTGCTACAAGCAATGCAGTAATGGTTGAAGCAGGAAGCTCCGTCTTCTATAAGTTGGAGTAGTTCACTAACATGTGTCACTCTGAAACATAATATTCCCCTGCCGGCTCCTTTGAAAGGTCGAATTCGTACATTACATGACCCGGATGGCTGACGGGAGCAAAGCCTAAGGAAGCATAAAGCCCTTCCACCATGCCGTTCTTTTTGGTCCGTACATACTCTCCCACGACCTTTTTACAGCCCATCTCCCTTGCTTCTTCGCAGACTTTCTTAAAAGCCAGGTTTTCCACACCGCGCTTCAGTACCCGGCAGGACATACACCAGTTTTCTATAAAGCAGGCATCTTCTCCGATCTTCAGCTCCGGACAGCCCTTTTTCAGAACTATGCAGGAGATGATGCCGTATTCCGTGAATTTATCGGACAGGGAAACATAGATCAGGCGGGTGTCCTTATCATCCATCATCTGCCGTATCTCCCCGTCGGAATACCTCATGGTACGAAGATTGAACTGGTTTGATTTATTCGTAAGCTGGGCAAATCTCTCCGCCTCCGCTTCTCCGGTGATACCTGCATGCCCCTTCATTTCAAGAGCCTTCAGATATTCCTTATAATCCACGAAGGACGCCGCCAGCTCCTCCCTCTTCCTGTTTTCCTGATAGGAGTCGGAACGGGACAGATCCTCCTTTGTAATAACCGTCCATTCGAAGGCCCGGGCGCGATCCAGGGTATTTACGAAGTTCTCCGGTTCATCCGGCACATCTATCACCATGACCTCGGGGCAGAAACGCCTTATCATCTCCCTTTCCGCCGGATTGTCATCAAAAAATACCAGGCTGTTCATACCGATATTCAGCTGCTTTGCAATATAGGCCATGTTCCCGGCCTTATCAGACCAGTTGGCCACAAAACAGGCAATGTCATTCAGCTTTAACAGCATGTTCGGATTTTTTTCGAAGGGTTCCTTAGCGATATCCTCATCATTCTTGGAATTTACCGCTATCAGCACTCCCCTCCTCTTAAGGGAAAGTACGTATTTCTGAAATGCAAGGAAGGCTTCCCCTATGGGGTCATTGGGATCTAAATTGATACCCTCCGGTCC
Source organism: Lachnospiraceae bacterium (assembly GCA_024683935.1). The sequence continues at coordinate 51,605 of JAIKXV010000012.1, forward strand.
TTCGTCACCCACAACGCCGCCCCAGACGGTATTGTCGAGATCCAGCACCAGGCATTTCCGCACCCTTCCGAGACCCGGCATTATCATGGATGTAACCTCCCAGGCCACATCCTTCAGATAGTCCATATTAAAGCCCTGCTTGGTGAGGTAATAGGCTGTATCGTCAAACCAGCTCTCCTTGCCCTTCATGGATGACAGGTATTCCATATCGATAAGGCGCACATTTCCGGGATGATGCTCCGCGAAATGCATATTGTATTTCCGCATGAGCGCCCGGGAGGAATTACCGTAGTTCGCTTCCAGCGATCCCCAGGGTCTTTCCGGGGGCAGGGCGATATTGGAAAGCAGAATGGTCACCCCGTTTATTTCCGAAATATGCGAGATGATATTTTCCGTATAATCTATGGCCTCCTTCAGGGAGTCCTCATTTTCCCAGCGGAAATCGTTATGGCGGAATAAGAGTATCACAAATTTCGGATCAAAGGTATAGAAGGGGGAGCTCTTATCCAGGGTGTCCATGTTTATGCCGTCATATTCCCCTTCATAGATATCCGCATCCACATTCTCCCGGTCCAGAAATAGCTTTAAGAGCTTTACGAAATGCTGTATGGAGCAGGTACCGAGAACCGCGATCTTCAGCTCCTCCGCATTACCGCTCTTTTTCGCAAAGGACTGGTCTGCCGGAGATTTTATCAGCCGGTTCGCGGTTTTTAACAGTTTATGGGTGGATTCCTTTATCAGATCATTCACTTATGTTTTCGCTCCCTTCCCCGGATTTCAGCCTTACTCTCAGATCCTTAAAAAAGCTCTGCAGGATCTCCGTACATTCCTCCTGCAACACTCCCTGCTCCGTTTCGACCTGGTGATTGAATCTTTCCTCATCCAGGATATTCAGTATGGAGCCGCCGCAGCCGGATTTCGGCGAAAGAGCCCCGAATACGCAGCGCTTTATCCTCGACTGCACTATGGCTCCGGCACACATGGGACAGGGCTCCAGCGTAATATATATGGTACAGTCCTCTAATCTCCAGTCCCCGGCCTGCTTCACGGCCTTTTTTATCGCAGAGATCTCCGCATGAGCCAGAGTACTCTTGTCTGTATTCCGTCTGTTATAGCCCCTGCCGATTATCGTATCGTCATCCCGCACTATGACACAGCCTATCGGAACTTCCTTAAGCTTCAGCGCTCTCCGCGCCTGCTTAAGGGCTTCTTTCATGTATTTCTCATCCCTGGACAGCATTTATATTACCTTCCCGGCTCTTAAGTATGTGAGATAATTCATGACCATCAGCGAAATCTTCAGGGTCAGGGCGTCATCGAAGACCCGGATATCAAGGCCTGTAGCCTTCTGCAGCCGCTCTATCCTGTAAACCAGCGTATTCCTGTGGACATAGAGCTGTCTCGATGTTTCGGACACGTTCAGGCTGTTTTCAAAGAAACGGTCGATGGTCTGCAAAGTCTCTTCATCGAGATGCCAGGGTATATTGTCACCGAATATCTCATGCAGGAAAAAGTCACAGAGGTTTTCCGGAAGCTGGTAGATAAGGCGCCCGACACCAAGCTCGGAGTATGCGGAAATATTCTCATTTTCATAGAATATCCTGCCCACATTCATAGCCATCCGGGCTTCTTTATAGGACTTGGAAACCTCCTTTATCTCACGGACCACAGTCCCGTACGATACCCTTACATCCGCCAGAGCCTCGGTATTTACCATGTCCACGAGAGTGGCAGCTATATTCTTCATGGTCTCCGGACTGTCATCGGTATCCAGGTCCTTCACCACTATCACTTCCTTTTCATCCACGGCAGTGACATAGTCCCCGTAGGTACTGCTGAAAAGGCCCTTTACAACATCTATTATATTGTCGCCGTTCTTGTCATTTTTCTGCTCAACTATATAGACTGCCCGCTTTTTCTCCACGTCAATGTGAAGCTTCTTTGCTTTATTGTAAATATCAACGAGGAGGAGATTATCCAGCAGCAGGTTCTGGAAGAAGGAATTCTTGTCGAATTTTTCCCGGTAAGCCCTGTCCAGGTGGGACAGTTCGCTGGCAGCGGCGCGGCCGATTATGGTTACATTATCGCCGTTTCCCTTTGCCGCCACTACATAGATCGCCATATCTCCGTCACTGACCTTGAAAAGATGCTGGTCTCCCTGAATCTGGGAATCCGCTCCGCTGTCAATAAAGGACCTGATGCTCAAAGCCGATATTTCCATGCTGTCGTCGGTGGCCGCAGCTCTTGAACCGTCAATGTCGAAGCAGGCCAGCTCTACCTTTGATATGGCCTTCAGCTCCTCCAGGCAGGAACCGATTATTTGATTTGCGATCATGTTCTGTTCTCCTCTTCTGCTCTATGTTTTAAAAAATAAGGCTCTTCGCAGAATTATTATATCAAATCAAGAAATAAAAGGCACCACCCTTGCGGACAGTGCCTCTTGTAATGTCTGTTATGGAAGTCTTAGTTTGTGATGGTCTTCTCGGTTTCCTTATCGAATACGTGGATCTTCTCGGTATCGATAACGAACTTAACCTTATCGCCGGGACGTGCGGTGGTTCTGGGATCCACACGGGCGGTCATTGAGAAGTCGGCGAAATCGAAGTACAGGAATACTTCCGCACCAAGAAGCTCGTAAACCCTGATCTCTGCCTCGAATACGGCTTCAGGATTGAGGGTGCTGACAGCCATCTCGGAATCATATACATCCTCGGGACGGATACCGAAGGTAACGGTCTTTCCTGCATAGCCGCCCTCGATAACCTTCTTTGCCTTGGCGGGAGGAAGAGGAATGCTGTGTCCTGCGATCTCCAGGCTTGCATTGTCTCCTTCAACCTTCACAACAGCGTCCAGGAAGTTCATCTGAGGTGATCCCATGAATCCTGCAACGAAGAGGTTTCCGGGCTTCTCATAGAGGTTCTGGGGAGTGTCAACCTGCTGAACTACTCCGTCCTTCATAACAACGATCCTGTCACCGAGAGTCATAGCCTCTGTCTGATCGTGTGTAACGTAGATGATGGTAGTTCCCAGCTTCTGGTGAAGCTTTGCGATCTCTATTCTCATCTGTACACGGAGCTTCGCATCCAGGTTTGAAAGAGGCTCGTCCATCAGGAAAACCTTGGGGTTACGAACGATGGCACGTCCCATCGCAACTCTCTGCCTCTGTCCGCCGGAAAGAGCCTTGGGCTTACGGTCCAGGAGCTTTCCGAGATCCAGGATCTCTGCTGCCTGACGAACCTTCTGGTCTATCTCCTCCTTCGGAACTTTCCTGAGCTTCAGTCCGAAAGCCATGTTGTCATATACCGTCATATGGGGATACAGGGCGTAATTCTGGAAAACCATGGCGATATCCCTGTCCTTCGGCTCCACGTCATTTACCAGCCTGTCGCCTATATAAAGCTCACCGGATGTGATCTCTTCCAGACCGGCAACCATTCTTAAGGTGGTGGACTTTCCGCATCCTGAAGGTCCTACGAAGATGATGAATTCCTTGTCGGCGATTTCCAGATTGAAGTCCTTAACAGCCTCGAATCCATTCGGATACTTCTTGAAAATGTGCTTAAGTGATAAACTTGCCATAATTTCCTCCTGAAATCTGTTTTAACATAACGGAACCCGTAAAAAAGTTCCCACGGTGATGATAATATCACAGGCGTGGGAACTAAACCATGCAAGTGTTGCCCAAACTTTTTTTAAAATCATGTGCAAGTTAACCTAAGTTAAATCTTCACGTTCGTATATCTTCAATCCGTTCTTTCCGTTTTTCTTCACATCATACAGTGCGCTGTCCGCCGCTTTGTATATCTCCTCGAAAGTAGAGCCGTATTTCGGGTACTCCGCTCCTCCGATACTGGCAGTGGGGTTGTATTTCACATGCTCTCCCGCCGACAGATACTCGAATACCGTTGACATACGCTCGATCTGCTTCTGCTTCTCCTCATCACTGGAAAGATTCTTTAAAAATACGCAGAACTCGTCTCCCCCGAGCCTTCCTATGATATCCGTCGCGCGGAATTCGGTATTCAGCCTTTTTCCCACAGCCTTTAACACATCATCTCCAAAGGCATGTCCGTAGCTGTCATTGATATGCTTGAAATCGTCAATGTCTATGATGTAAAACATTCCGGGCCTGCCGTCATGCTCCATATACTCCCGTATGTATTTTTCCGTGGAGAGCTTATTGTAAACGCCTGTAAGCAGATCCTTCTCGGCATCATTTTTCAGCCTGCTCCTGGAGCGGTCGTCCGAACGGAGCTCTGAATAGAGCACCAGCGCTGCACAGAAGACAAATACAACGAACCCTATGAGGAAAGAAATTCCAAACTGGCTGAAAACGGAAACCGCGGAATTAATCTGCTGTTCGCGTCTGGAATTCTTTATAAGTGTCAGGAGATACCATCTGCCCTCTATAATAGGCGTATAGCGGGCAAAATACTTCTCCCCGTCTATACTGCAGAAGGTGTTTCCTGTCTTTCCCCTTTCCATTTCCCCGAGAAAGGCTTCCGGCGTCATTCCACCGTCGAATCGGAAAGAAGAGCTCTCGAAAAGCCCCTCTCCGGGATCAAAGAAGTCAAAGCCGCTCTCTCCCAGAACAGCCCCGTCCTTTGAGACGAGAAGATGTCCGGAATTCCACTCTATCCTGTTTGTCATGGCGGCATCCGTAAAAATGGTCATGGGAAAGAAAGCCGTAACTGTACCGAAAACCTCATTGTTCCTGTAAACAGGGCAGGCTATCACAAAGAGTTCTCCATGGGATCTCGCCAGCTTTATGCTGTAAACATCCATGACCTCGTTACCCTTCATCACCTCTTCATTCCATTCTCCCGAAGTGTCGGCAAGCTGTACTCCGGCTCCTGACAAAATATTGCCCTCATGGTCGGAGAGGTACATTCCATATGCAGCGGTACCGTCTATGATGCCCTGCAGAACCGCAGAATGATCCGTATCGAAATCCTCATCGCAGAGTCCGGAGAGAATGGCTGCCGCCGTCCTGACCGCCGCCCTGCCCGTATAAAGGGATTCCCCAAGAGCCTTATCAATAGCCGCATTTGACGACTTAACTGATTCATTAAAATTCCGCTCCGCAGCCTGTCCATACCTGTGGCTGAACATATGTATAAGCATGGTGATAAAGGCCAGCATGATAAGTACCAGCAGAACCAGCTTGAATATGGAATTACTTAAATTCCTTTTCTCTATCTTCTCAGCCGCCATTTTCCTCTCCCTCTTTTATCAGGGGGTCAAAGATCTTTTTCAGAACATGGGAACAGGCCAGGGATATAACAGAAAATCCCATTATCAGATAAAACGGGATCCCGAACTGCAGAAACATATATCCCGCCAGCAGGGGAAGCACATTCAGAAGTATGAGCACCCCTGTTCGTGGAAGATAGCGCAGAGCCAAAAGCAGCGCATTCTTCATTGTATTTATCGTCGTATTATTGAATTTTGCCAATAGTGGAAATGCATAAATAAATTCGAAGAAACAGAGAAATCCTAATATAAAAAGCAGGCAGAGGAACGCCATCTGAATCCCTCCGCCAAGATTACCGAGGAAACGCATATCCACCACCCAAACAGAAGAAAGGACCATAAGGATCAGCCATATTGCCGTGGCCTGCAGAAAATTCTCCTTAAACGCCCTGAAAAATCCTCTTACTATATACCCCTCTTCCTTTCTGGACATCTTCTGGGTTATGGCGGAAAGAGCGGTAACACTGGCGCCGATGGTTATGACCGGCAGGCAGCATATCATAAAGATCAGATTCAGTATTACCAGATCCGCCAGTCTTTCGAAAAAGCTTACAACGGGCCCCTCAATGTCAAATAAGCCGCCCATGATCAGTACCTCAGCAATTCCTGATAGGAGTTGATCGCATACTGATCCGTCATTCCCGCTATATAATCGATCACTGCCCGGGTAAAGATGCGCTCGGTTTCCAGGCCGCCGTATATCTTTTCATTATCGCACTCCGGACGAGTAAATCCGGCAATGCTGATCCTGGCTCCGGGAAGGGTCACATAGCGGGCCAGCCAGTCACCGAAGCCGTGCATCAGTTCCGGATAATAGCTTTCAGCCTCATGTATCCTTTCAAAGGTCTTATCACCGTCATATACGTCGCTCAGCGCCATGAAAAGCTCCACTATCACCAGCTCGGCGTAATGGACAAAGGGCAGCAGCCACCTGCTGTTATAGATGTGTTCATAGTTGAATTTCTTTATCCGCACCAGATTCTTCTGGGCTTCCCTGCTGAGGGTAATGCCCGTGGAAGGATCGGAATTCTGACAGATATCTATTATCATGCCGTGCATGATTATTCCGGTATTTAAGGCTCCGTCCTTTTCATCTCCGGCCATTTCCTCCAGAGTCTTGATATTTCCTCTGTCCAGTATGCCGAGAGTCAGGGCGTCCTCGATATCCCTTCCGAGATAGGCGATCTTGTCCGCTATCTTTACCACGGCGCCTTCCCAGGTAATGGGCTGGTATTCGCCGGCCTTCGTGAAATCATTCTCTAAATCTATGAAGTCCTTCCTGGGGATGATGCCGTTATCATCCACTTCACCGCAGTGGGAAATGATGCCGTCCCTCACCGCATAGGTGAGATCCAGATTCTTATAGTGCTTGAAATTGTCCTCCAAAAGCTCCACCTTATCTACCAGCCTGAGACCGTTTCTCTCATGCCAGAAGGGGCGCTTCAGATATTTCTCGGAAAGTGTGGACAGGGTCTTCTCTCCTTCATGTCCGAAGGGAGCATGGCCCAGATCATGACCCATGGCTATGGCCTTGATAAGCTCCAGATTGAGCCCTAAATACCTGCCGATGGTGGAAGCAACCGACTCCACATGAGCCACGTGCTCTATCCTGGTACAGATATGGTCAGATCCCGCTGCATTATAAAAAACCTGCGTCTTGTGCTTCAGTCTCCTGTATGCCAGACTGTGAAGGATCCGGGTATAATCCCTGGCGAATTCGCTCCTTATATCATCATCCCTTTTATAAAGGGTGCTCTGTCTCTCTGTTAATTTTTCATAAATGGGATTGCCGGGAAATGCGGCAACATCCCTGAATACTCCCTGCTCCAATTTTCAGTATCCCCTATCTCAGGTTTTTTTCTCGTAATCAATATCCATGAACTTGGTATATGTCGGCGTCCATCCGAGCTTCTTCGTTCCTACCGCGCCGTTTCTCTGCTTGGCGATAATGATGTCCGCGATATTTTTTTCCTCGGTATCCGGATGATAGTAGTCGTCCCTGTATATGAACATTACCACGTCCGCATCCTGCTCTATGGCACCCGATTCTCTCAGGTCCGACAGCATGGGTTTTTTGTCCGGTCTCTTCTCCACTTCACGGGAAAGCTGGGACAGCGCCACGACCGGGACATTCAGTTCTCTGGCAAGGGCCTTTAGGGATCTGGAAATATCCGATATCTCCTGCTGGCGACCCGCATCTCTTCTGGTGCTGCTGGAAGTCATCAGCTGGAGATAGTCCACGAGAACCATGTCCAGTCCGCCTTCCATCATCTGTTTTCTGCATTTGCTCCGCATCTCCGCAACGGAAATGGCAGGAGTATCATCTATTACAAGCTTCGATCTGCCGATGATGGCAGCGCTGCCAATAACGCTCTTCCAGTCGGATTCGCTGATGTCTCCGATCCTTATCTTCGATGCATCCACATAGGATTCCATCGCAATAAGCCTGTTCACCAGCTGCTCCTTGGACATTTCCAGGGAGAAGATCATAACAGGCCTGTTTTTCCTGAAAGCCGCATATTCGGCGATATTCAGCGCCAGTGCGGTCTTTCCCATGGAAGGACGGGCCGCTATCAGAATGAGGTCCGACCTCTGGAGTCCGGCAGTCATCCTGTCCAGAGCCTTGAAGCCCGTTTCTATTCCGGTAACGGCGCTTCCGCTCTTCTGCGCCTTTTCTATATTGTCCAGCACGTTCATCACGATGCTGCTTATCGGAGTCAGGCCTTCGCCCTTTCCTCCGGACTTTGCTATATCAAAGATCTTCTTTTCGGCCTGCTCCAGGATCTCCGTGGTCTCAAGCGAACCTTTATAGCACTCATCCGCTATTTCCTCATTGGCTCGGATCAGGTTCCTCTTTATGGAGTTGTCACGGACTATCGCGGCGTAGGTACGGATACTGGCGCTGGAAGGCACTCTCCCGATAAGGTCGGCTATGAAATTCGCATTCCTTATCTCCGGGGGAGCCTGCATCTCCTTTAACTTTTCCAGTATAGTGACGGAATCCACCGGTTTTCCGGAATTATATATTTCCAGAATGGCCTTGAACAGTATGCCGTACTGTCTGGCATGAAAGCTTTCCGGAGTCAGCATCTCCGATGCGGTAAGTATCGCATCTCCCGACAGGATCATGGCACCGATAACGGACATCTCCGCGTCATTGGAATGGGGCGGTATTCTGTTTAATTCGTTTGCAGCGTTATCCATGTCCCTTTATTCCTGCACAACGTGTAAGGTAAATTCTCCCTGTACCTCAGGATGAAGCTTTACTGTGATGCTGTGATCACCGAGGGCCTTTATGGGCTCCTTCAGTACGATCTTTTTCTTATCGAGCTCCATGCCCTTCTGATCCTTAACAGCTTCTGCGATCTCCTTTGAAGATACGGAACCGAAGGTCTTTCCGTCGGCACCGGCTTTGATGTGAACGGTTACTTCCACGCTTTTAAGCTTCTCTGCCGTGTCCTTAGCTTTCTGCAGCTCCTCAGCCGCCACCTTTTCCTCATTGGCCTTCTTCAGCTTCACGTCGTTCAGGTTCTTCTGGGTGGCCTCCACTCCGAGTCCCTTTGTTAAAAGGAAATTCCTGGCATAGCCGTCGCTCACATTTATGATATCGCCCTTTTTTCCCTGGCTTTTTACATCCTGTAAAAGTATGACTTTCATTACAATCCTCCTGTTTCTTCCATTTCATCCAGGACGCCCTTGATCTCTTCTATGGCTTCCTCTGTAGTTCTGCCCTCCATCTGGGCTCCTGCTATATTCAGGTGGCCTCCGCCGCCGAAACGCTCCATTATTACCTGTACATTCACTTCATCTATGGAACGGGCGCTCACATAGATCTTTCCTTCATAATCGGTAAGCACAAAGGCGGCCTTTACCTGATTGATGTTCAGCAGTTCATTTGCAGCCTGGGCGCCGGTGATGGTGGGATTCTCAACTCCGTTGGGACATACCGAAAGCGCGTATTTGCCACGGTACAATTCCGCATTCTGCACCGCCTCGGCACGGGCCTTGAATTCACTGAGGTCATTACGGAAGAGCTTCCTTACCCTGGTGACATTTGCTCCGTTCCTCCTGAGGAAGGCAGCCGCTTCAAAGGTACGGACACCGGTCTTCGTCATGAAGTTACTGGTATCTATCATTATGCCCGCATAGAGGCTGTCAGCCTCGGCAGCCTTTATCTTTATGCCGTCGGAGAAATACTGCAGTATCTCCGAAACCATTTCACAGGCACTGGATGCATAGGATTCTATGTAGGACAGGGTGGCATTTTCTATGCGCTCCGTACCCATCCTGTGATGGTCCAGCACCACTATGGTCTTCGCCATCGAGAGAAGCTCCGGACATTCGGTATATCCGGGACTGTTGGTATCCACTACAACCACAACAGTATTGTCATCGCAGATCTCCTCGGCTTCGGAACTGGAAATAATTAGATCCGTGCCGTATTCCCTGTCCTCCGTAAAGGCTTCCACAAAGGGCTTTATAGACTGGGAGACTTCGTTTATAACAATGGAGCACTTCTTATTCAGGGAGTCTGCCGCCCTGAATATTCCCACTGCGGCACCGAAGGAATCAATGTCGGTATTCTTATGTCCCATAACGATGACATAGTCCTTTCCCTCGATGATTTCCCTCAGGGCGTGGGCCTTTACCCTGGCCCTTACTCTGGTACTCTTTTCCAGCTGCTGGCTCTTGCCGCCGAAATAGCTGATATTTTCGGGAGTCTTCAATACCGCCTGGTCTCCGCCGCGACCGAGTGCCAGGTCTATGGCGTTTCTCGCATACTCACTGTCCTGCAGGAAGGATTCTCCCTCGAAACCGAAACCGAGGGACAGCGTCACGGACATCTGGTTTCCGATACTGATATTCTTTACGGAATCCAGGATGGAGAAACGGTTCTCCTTCATCCTTTCGAAATCGACCCTCTTCATTACGGTGAAATACTTGTCCGTCTCCACCTTTTTCACTATGGCATCATAGTCCTTGAAATACTTATTGATCTGCCGGTCTACGAGAGCAGTCAGCATGGATCTTCTCACATCCTCCACGCTCTCCAGGGCATCGTCGTAATTGTCGATATAGATAAGCCCGGCAACCAGCGCCTGCTCGTGGTTCAGACGCATATAGAGATGTATGTCCGTCTCATCAAAGAAGAATACCGCGATCAGGTTTCCGTTAAATTCCGTATTCTTGCCGCCCTTGATGTTCAGAAGGCGGAGATCCACCCTGTAATCCCGCTTTTCGTAATTCAGGTCAAAGCTCACCACCTTGGAATCACGCGGCAGCTTATCCTTTGTGATCTCCGGGAAGAAGGAGGTTATGGAACTGGAATAGAACTTTTCCTTGTGGATGATCGCTGAAAATCCAGTATTGCTCCATATAAAATGTCCGTCCTCGTCCAAAAGGGCATAGGGCACCGCAAGACCCTTAAGCAGGCTCTTCTGCACCTGCCCGTAGTCCGAGGCGAAGTTCACCATTTCCCTGCGGATGCTTCTCTTTGATGTGATAAAGATAAACAGAGATAAAAGAAAATAGACCGCAAAGGTCACCAACAGAACCACCGACGCCCGGCGGTTCATGTAATAAATAATGGTAAGGGGAATTATAAGAAACAGGGACATTATGAGCGGAATAGCTCCGATACGTCTCAGGATTCCCTTTGCTTTAACCTTTTTCATTTATCTGATAATACCTCTGAATTCAAACCGGGAAATAAGGCTGTCCCACGGCGTTTAAGGAGTTGATCAGCTCCTTCACCCTATCCATGGGAATATTGGTATCCACAAGGGTACCCTGATCATCATACATGGGATGCACCATTACTTCCAGCAGCACATCATCCTTTATACAGCCGTTCATGGCGGAGAGATCCCTGTAGGAGCCGAAATAGTCCGCAGTCATCAGTCCGCTTCTTTTCAATTTCCTGTTATATGAGCTCTTATATACCCTTTTTAAGGGGTTCATCTTCAAAAACAGATTCCGGGTAAGCCTCACGGATCTGAAGCTGTACCTCTTTAACAGCGGCAGCAGCACATTCACCACCGGAGCATTCGTATGCACATGATGGTGGGAGTCCAGATGCTTCTCCGGCAGACCGTAGGAATAATACTTCCGGATCTGCGCCTCTATCTCGCAGGCCACAGCCCTTTCTTCACGGCGGCTGAGCATCAGTCTCGACATCAGGTGTTTCTGAAAATATGCGTTAAAGGATCCGTTCTTCCTGCAGAAGCGGCTCTCTCTCCTTATGGGCTCCGTCAGAGGGTATCCTGACGTCAGATTGAGATGCAGACCCACCGCCTCGGAAAAACCGCACTTTTCTGCGATCTCCACCGCTTCATCCGCATAAGGCATATTGACCATAAGGGTAGTATTCGTGATCAGCCTCTTTTCAAAGCACTCCCTTACAGCCTCGTTTACATTCTCGCTGATGCCGAAATCATCACCGTTAATTATCGCTCTGATCATCTTTTTTCTTCTTCTTAATCGGTTAACGTATATTTTACCTATTCCCTACCATTTCTGCAAGTATGGTGGTATATTTATGAATATGAGAAAACTATTTACCGAATGGGCCATGGAGATCGCCGAGGACAGCAAGGTGCGGAGCACCTGTCTTTCCCGTCAGGTCGGGGCCGTGATCATCAAGGATAAACAGATAATAGCCACCGGCTACAACGGGGCTCCCGCGGGCGCCATACACTGCACCGATATCGGCTACTGCATCAGGAAAAAGCGGGGATACCCCTCCGGACAGGGTCTGGAACTATGCAGGGCGGGACACGCCGAAGCAAACGCCATAGACCAGTGCGCGAGAAGAGGTACGAGCTGTGAGGGTGCTGCCCTCTATGTCACAACCCAGCCCTGCGTTTTCTGCTGCATACATATCATCCAGTCAGGGATAAAGAAGGTGATCTTCAAGGGAGAATATCCCACGGGCCTCGGACTCCAGCTCTTAAATGAGTCCGGCATAGAATATATGAAATATGAAGACGCTTTGGAAGAAGAGCGACGTCTTACGGATGAAAAGCACGAAAAGGAAATGGAAAGGGTCCGGGAATTCCTGAGCAAACCCGAACCCTACTGATCATTTCTTTATTTATACTTAGTCAACGCAGCCTATTATCTCGTTGATGTCTTCTATATGTTCTTTTTCCATGAAGGCCTCTATCTCGTCTATTACCTGTATCATCGCTGTGGGCTCATGGAAATTGTACATTCCGACTGCCACTGCTCTGGCTCCGGCCATCAGAAATTCTATCGCGTCCTCTCCGCAGGTGATGCCTCCCATACCGATAACCGGGATCTTTACCGCGTGAGCGGCTTCATAGACCATTCTCACGGCCACCGGCCTGATGGCGGGTCCCGACAATCCTCCGGTCTTATTCGCCAGAAGGAACTTCCGTTTATGGATATCTATCTTCATGGCGGTTATCGTATTTATAAGGGATATGGCGTCAGCACCTCCCGCCTCCGCAGCCTTCGCCATTTCGGTGATACTGGTCACATTGGGCGAAAGCTTTATTATCACGGGCTTTTTGCTGATCTTCTTTACCTTTTCTGTTATCTTCTGCAAATAGACAGGGTCCGTGCCGAAGGCAATGCCTCCCTCCTTCACATTGGGGCAGGACACATTGATCTCCAGCATCTGTATCCGCACTTCTTCCGAGAGTCTTTCCGTAACGCTTAAATACTCTTCTTCGCTGTGTCCGCAGACATTCACTATCACATTGGTGTCGAATTCAGAGAGGAAGCTTAAGTCCCTTTCGATAAAAACATCCACTCCGGGATTCTGAAGACCGATGGCATTCAGCATTCCGGAAGGGGTTTCTGCGATCCTCGGTACCGGGTTTCCTTCCCAGGGCACCGGGGCCACCCCCTTCGTAACCAAGGCTCCCAGACGGTTTAAATCCACGAATTCATAATACTCCGCACCGCTGCCGAAGGTTCCGGAGGCGTTCATCACAGGGTTTTTGAATCTTATCCCCGCTATCTCAACGGCTGTTTTCAAATCTCCACCTCCATAGCTTCAAATACAGGGCCTTCCGTGCAGACTCTGGCGTTATTCACTTGCGAATGTGCGTCCTTCTCCCGGGTACGCACCATGCATCCTAAGCATACTCCCATACCACAGGCCATGCGCTCTTCAAGGGAAATGTAGGCCGGGATGAAGTTGTCCGCGGCAAATTCCTTTATTGCCTTCAGCATGACCATGGGGCCGCAGGCATAGATGATATCCGGTCTCAGGTCTCTCTCCCTTATGGCGTCCATTACGGTTCCCCGGATCCCGACGCTTCCGTCATCCGTTGAAAGGAGTACCTTAACCTCTTTTCCGAATTCCTCATTGAGGAAGAGACCGGCATTCATGCTCCGGTATCCGAGAACTGCGGTTATCCCGTCCTTTCCTATGCCGGTGCGTCTCAGCGCCCTTGCAAGAGAAAGGAGAGGCGGCGCTCCTATGCCTCCTCCGACTAAAAGGATATCCTTTTTATCCTGTGCCTTTTCGAGGGAAAAACCGTTGCCGACCGGCCCCAGCATATCAAAGCCGTCACCGGCAGAAGCCCCGGAAAGCTCCTCCGTGCCGTATCCCGCTATCCTGTATACGAGCCTTACCGTACCTTTATCCCGGTCTGCTTCACAGATACTTATGGGACGTCTCAGCAGTCTGGAATCCGACCCGGTTCCGACCATCACAAACTGTCCCGGGACTGCGATCTCTGAGATCCTGCTCTCAAAAACCGTGCTGAATACTCCTTCAGCCAGTTTTTCATTACTTATTATCCTTGCTTTTTCACTTATCATTCCCCTATAATAGCAAAAAAATAAGCTGACCGCCATACCGCGGCCAGCTTTAATTAATTCATTTTCTTATGCTTCAGTCTGGGTTACATTGTTTACGGAATTAGCCCATTCCTCGAATTTCTTATGGACTGCGTCATAGGTCTGCTTGCTGATATCAGGCAGTTCCTTTCCCCACTCGCCGGTCGCTTCCTTATAACCTTTATCAAAAGCGTCCAGGAGCTCCTGTGCCTTGGTGGGATCATTTCCAGAAAGAGCCTTTGCAAAGTCGAGTATCCTGTCCGATGTCTTCTTTACACCCCAGTATCCGTCCTCTGAAATATCCTCCTGGGCCTTTTTCTTTGCGAGCTCATCCACAGTATATTCGCCGCTCGCCAGGAACTTCCAGATGGAATCTCCGCCGGTTGACTGATAAAAGGCGTTGCCCTGTCCGGTCATCATCTTCCGGACGATCTCGGTCAGCTGATTCATCCTGTCTTCCTGATCTGCTTTCAGCTGGGCTAAAAGCGCGGTATTCTGGACTTTTTTCGGATTTCCGGAACCGGTAACCGGCGTTTCATCCGACTTTTCATATACGGCTGCCGCATTTTCGGTTTTATCTTCAGGTACGTTGTTTTTCGGGGCACCGGCGGCGTTATTTCCGCTGTAATTCTGATAGATCTTGTTTACATCTGTACTTCCAAGTCCTGAAATACTCATTTCATCCTCTCATTTCCGGGAGTGCTCTCAGCACTGCCCTTATACATCCTTGTTGATCTGCTGCTTCTTTCGATATCCTTATCGCAAAAATGAGATAAAGACAAAACGGGAAAATCCCGCTGTCACTATTCTTATCGTCATTTTACCCCGATCACATTAGTATCTTAATGTGTCTTTTATTATTGTACCTGGTTTTGTGCAAAATCCTTCAGGGGCTTCAGGTCTATTCCTGATGCTTCCGACAGAACCTTCAGCAGTTCCTCCGCCATCAGCCCGCTGCCGCCTTTTGTGTTGCTTTCCATATTGAGGGGCATTATCGGCTCGTGCAGGGATTTTCTTAACAGGAACCAGCCGTTTCCATGGGCTTCGTCCGTATTTACCCGCACTCCTTCATAGTTTTCCTTTTCCAGGCTCCAGCCCTCTTTGGAGCCGGCGCTTTCTGTCAGGAGCTTCAATACCATGTCCCCATTAGCGCTTACGTCCTCCGCTGTTACAGGGAATCTCACTTCTCCGCTTTCTGCGGGTTCCCGAAGATCCGCTATCATATCCTTTAAGCTGCTGCCCTTTCCGAGTTCTGTCAGCAGCTTCACCATCAGGTAGGCGCCGTCATCCAGGAAGTAATTCTCCTTCAGGGCGCCGTGGCCGCTGGTCTCTATGGCAAGGTCGCTGTCCACCCCTTCTTTATTGAGGCGGATCGCTTCATTTATCACATTCCTGTAGCCTCTCTTAAAGCGCTTATGTATTCCGCCCTTTGCTTTTATGAAATCCGCGAGGCCGTCGCTGGTTACGGAATCCGTCACAATGGTGGTTCCGGGATGCTCTCTTATCACTATCGTGCTGAGCACCGCTATCAGGTCATTCCTTGTAAGCTCGCGGCCGTCAGGGAGTACAGCCCCCGCCCGGTCAACGTCAGTATCGAAAATGATCCCGAGATCCGCCTTGTTCTTCAGGGTGGCTTCCCTTATAAAGCCTGCTGCTTCCTTATTTTCCGGATTCGGTATGTGGTTCGGGAATCTCCCGTCCGGATCCAAAAACAGGCTCCCGCTTACATCGGCCCCCAGCTCTTTCAGCACCTTTTCCGCAAAGAATCCGCCGGCGCCGTTTCCCGCATCCACTATGATATGGAGTCCCTTTAACGGGTGGTCACGATCTGCAGCATTTACGCCGTTAATGATCTTTTCCCTGAGATACGCGGTGTAGGTATCCATAAACGCAGCTTTTTCCGCGGCAATGTCCTTTTCCTCTATAACCGTATCCGGGGCGTTCTTCGTGATAAAGCCTATATCTTCTTTTTCAAGCCCTCCTTTGGGAGAGAAGAATTTCATGCCGTTCCTGTGGGAAGGCAGGTGGCTTGCGGTGATCATGATGCTGCCGTCATAGGGCGTTTCTCCTAAAACCGTGGACATGAACATGGCGGGAGTGCTGGCGAGTCCCAGGTCATAGGGCTTTGCGCCCGCTGCAGAGATCCCGTCAAAGACCGCCTGTGCAAGTTCCGGCCCGGTTATCCTGGAGTCCCTGCCTACAGCTATCCTTAAGGGCTTTTTTGCATTGTCCTTTTCCAGCCACTTAACAAAGGCTGCCGCAAGATGCCGAACAGCATCCGGGGTCAGGTTTATTTCCGCTCCTTCGCTGTTTTCCATCGCGATACCTCTGATATCGCTGCCGTTCCTTAGTTTTTCGTAATCTATGATATCCGACATTTTGTTCCCCTTTACTTCATTCCTTGTAGTTTTATTATATACCGTTACCGTTAGATCAAGCTTTCCTGTCCTCATCCGTCAGCTTCGCTGACACCTTCCCCCAAAGGGAGAAGGCAAAAGCAGGGATCTTTTTCAGGATACATTATGTTCCTTCAGTTTCTCCGTAATAATATTCTCAATCCTTCCCGTCAGTCCCTTCTTTTCCTCCTTGGAAAGGTCTTTGACGTAAATCGGATCGCAGTACTCGATCACTGCCGGCACCGCCCTGATCCTCGGGAAATGCGCTTCCATAATCTCATGGGTATTGGAGATAGCCACTGGCACTATGGGGCAGCCGCTCTTTTCCGCGATCTTCAGGCTTCCCTCATGGAAGGGCAGGAGGCTTCCCTCTTCTCCGTCATTACGGGTGCCCTCCGGGAAAATAAAGTACGAGATCTTCTCTTCCTTTACCTTCTTTATGCAGTCCATGATAACCTGCAGTCCCTGGCGGATATCCTTTCTGTCAAGGAATTCACAGCGGATATTTACCATCCACCAGCTTAAAAGAGGCACCTTCCGCAATTCCTTTTTCGCAATATAGCCCGTAGGGCGGAAGGATCTGGAGCCCGTTGCCACAATGTCAAAGTAGCTCCTGTGATTTCCGACATAGAGCACCGGCTCATCCTTCGGTATCCTGTCCTCACCTATAACGGTCAGGCGGGTTCCCGCCAGAAACAGAAGGATCTTGAAGGCATACTTTATCAGTACCATGGACGCCATATCCTTCGCATGGGGATTGAACTTTCCCATGATAAAAAAGACAAAACCCACCGGTATCATCAATATCAGAAACAGCACAACAAAAGTTATGCAGAAAAATATTCGTATCATCAGTAAACCTTTCTGCCACGGGCTATGGTGGACACTATCCTGCCGGGAAGGGTCATACCCTTAAAAGGCGTATTGTCCGACCTGCTCTTAAAACTGTCGTAAACGGTTTCCTCTTCCGTACTGAAGATCACCAGATCCGCGGTCCCCCTTTCTGTAATATGCCCGGCATCCAGCCCGTAGGTCTCTGCCGGATTTACGCTCATAAGAGTGATGATCTCCTTAAGCGTAAGCTCCCCTGTATTCAGCAGATTTTTCACTGCCAGTGAAAATGCAGTCTCAAGTCCTATAATACCACTCATACAGCGGGGTAATTCCTTTTCCTTATCCGCCTTTGTATGAGGGGCATGGTCAGTCGCAATGATATCAATTGTGCCGTCCTTCAGGCCCTCTATCAGCGCCCTCCTGTCCTTTTCTGTTCTGAGCGGAGGATTGATCTTTGTAAGGGATCCGTATTTCCTTACCGCATCCTCCGTAAGAGAAAAGTGATTCGGCGTCACCTCGGCGTGGATAAGAGCATTACTGTCACGTTTCTTTGCTTCCCTTATGAGTTCCACCGTTTCCAGCGCACTCACATGCTGTATGTCGATGCGGCAGCCTGTTTCCAGCGCAAGCTCCAGGTCCCTTTTTACCATGGAGATCTCCGCTTCCCTGTCTGCTCCCTTTATATTGAGTTCCTTTGAAACCGCCCCCTCATTGATGCCGGCTACGCCGATAAATGCTGGATCTTCTTCATGGAAGGAAACGATCATATCAAGATCCCTTATCTTTTCCATCGCTTCCCGGACAAGCCCCTCATCCATTATCGGGGATCCGTCATCGGTAAAGCCGGCGGCACCGGCCTTTTTCAGGGCCATAAAGTCGGTAAGGGCTTTCCCGCCTCTTCCTTCTGTGACAGTTCCGCACTGCAGCACGGTGATCTGCTCCTCTGCGGCTTTTCTGTATATCTCATTCAGTATGTCCGGGCTGTCAGCTGCGGGAACGGTATTTCCCATGCAGATAACGGTAGTATAGCCTCCGGCAGCTGCTGCGGCAGAGCCGGTATGGATATCCTCTTTTTCCGTCTGCCCCGGATCGCGGAAGTGGCAGTGCACATCCACAAATCCCGGCGAAACATAACAGCCTTCCGCATTGATCACTTCTGTATCTTCCCCGGCAGTATCCGGATCGATCCCGGAAGAGATCTTATCTATCACGCCCTCATTTATCAGTATATCTCCCTTTTCATCCAGGCCGTCTGCGGGAGAAAGTATGTGGGCGTTTTTTATCAGTATCCTGTTCTTTCCCATAAACCCGATTATATCGGATTTTCCGCATAATGTAAAAGAACGGGGATCCGCTATGGATCCCCGTCCGGGAATTAAAGAGTTATTATTCTACTACATAAGGCAGAAGAGCGATGTGTCTTGCTCTCTTTACGGCAACCGTGATAGCTCTCTGATGCTTTGCACAGGTTCCGGTCACACGCCTCGGAAGGATCTTTCCTCTCTCCGAGATGTACTTCTTTAACTTAAGAGCGTCCTTGTAATCAATGACACTGTCCTTTCCGCAGAATACGCAAACCTTCCTTCTCCTGCGGATTCCTCCTCTTCTTCCGTGTTCTCCACGATCATTATTTCTATTGAATGGCATAATCATATCTCCTATTTTTTACAAAATCAGTTTGTTTTCAGGCAAACGGGAGCTCTTCATTTATCCCGTCCGGTACGTTGATAAAGCCGTCATCCACGTTTTCAGCCGGTCCGCCGTTATCGGCAGGTGCGCTGTATGATGAACCTCCGTCATAGCCCTCGGATGCTTTCTTGCTCTCTGCAAATTCCACATCTTCTCCTACAACATCGGTGGTATAAACCTTCTGGCCATCCTTATTGGTATAGCTTCCGGTCTGTATACGGCCGCGGACACAGAGCTTTGTGCCCTTATGTACGTACTTTTCTATGAACTCGGCGGTCTTTCCAAAGGAAACCATACTGATGAAATCAGCTGTCTCATTGGCGTTTCCGTTCCTCTGGAACCTCCTGTCCACTGCCAATGTATACCGTGCCACAACTGTGGGATTTTCTCCCTGTGACTGACGGATATCAGGATCTCTTGTAAGGCGCCCCACTAATGCTACTACATTCATATTTTGCCTCACTTTCCTTTACAGAAGCCGATAGAACCTTAAGCTTCCTCTGTTTCAGATTCCTCAGCAGCTTCGGTTGCTTCCTCTGCGCTGTCCTCTGAAGCAGGAGCTTCTTCCTTCTTTATTCCGATGTTTTCGGGAAGATCATCTGTGACGATAAGGTATCTTACGACTCCATCCATAATACGCATTCTGTGTTCGATCTCAGCAGGAGCTGTTGACTCTGCTTCGAACTTGATGAAGTTATAATAACCCTCTTTAGACTTCTGGATTTCGTAGGCGAATCTCTTCTTTCCCCACTCATCCACATTTTTGATCGTGCCGCCAAAACGCTCGATAAGCGCCTTGACCTTGTCGAGAACTGCATTTTTCGCGTCCTCTTCAAGTTTGCCGTTAACCACAACGGCCATTTCGTACTTATTCATTTTTTCCTCCTTTTGGACTTCGGCCCGTGTTTCCCACGAGCAAGGGATATATCACGAAGAGCTATTCTAAATGAATTCCAAATGGAAGTCAAGAATATTTTTGTAGTGGTATTTACACTACGGCTAAATTTATTGTTTAAAAATTAACAAAGCCATGCTATTATCTTTCCGCTGCTATTGGAGAAGCGGAAAAAAATATGAGGAGAATTAAAAATGAATATCAACGAGGAACATCTTCTGTTACTGAGAGAGGCCTGCTTTGCTGTTGAGAAAGGGAAGGAAAACGGCGAAGAATTCGCGTTTGCGGCAGGTGAGCTATACAGGCAGTACAGAGATCCTTATCTACATCCGGTCTTTCAGACAACCATCCGGCAGACTCTGCAAAACACTTCATTTATACCAGACTGAAAACAAAATACAGGAAAATTTGAAATTTAGCGGGATTCCCTTATAATCGTACCTATGGGAAGTTATATCGTACTGGATCTCGAGTGGAACCAGGGTACAGCCAGACAGACAGTGGATGCCCTGCCCTTTGAAGTCATTGAGATAGGGGCAGTAAAGCTGAATGAGAAAAAGGAAATAACCGGACAATTTGAAAGCCTGATCCGGCCTTCGGTTTACCAGAAGATATTCTATATGACCGCTAAAGTGATCAATATCACGATGGATGAGCTGAAGAATAAGGACAGCTTTCCTGTGGTTATACAGCGCTTTCTGAAATGGTGCGGTGAGGACTATATTTTCTGCACCTGGGGCAGCATGGATATTACGGAGCTCCGCAGGAATATTGATTATCATAAATTACAGCCCCTTTCGGAGGGGCCGCTTCAGTACCTCGATATACAGAAGCTCTATTCCCTGGAGCTGGACGACGGCAAAAGCCGCCGCTCCCTAGAAAAGGCCGTGGATGCTCTTGAAATAGAAAAGGAGGGGGATTTCCACAGAGCCGACAGTGACGCCTATTATACGGCGGAGATCTTCAGGCGCCTGCAGAAAAGGGAACTTGAGGTCTATTATTCCTACGACGTTTACCGCCTTCCCTCCTGCAGGGAAAAGGAGATCCACTCGCATTTCCCTACCTATTCAAAATACATTTCAAAAAGCTTCAAGGATAAGCATGAGCTGCTGAAGGATAAGGAAGTGCGTTCCTTGCGCTGCTTTAACTGCGATGAAAAGACCTCCGTAAACATTCCCTGGGTCTCTGTAAACGGAAAGCAGTACTTTGCCATGGGCAAGTGCCGGGAACACGGCATGATGCGGGGTCATCTCCGGGTCAGAAAAGCTCCGGACGGCGGAGTTTACGCGATGAAAACCATCCGTCCCGCCAAGGCCGGAGATGAGGGTGATCTGAAAATGAAGCAGAAGACAGCCCGGGAACAGGAAAAGAAGTTCCTCCGCATGCTCCGGAATAATCAGAAGTCAAAATCGTCAAATTCCGAGAAATAGCGGCGGTTCCGCTTTCTGATCTTACGTCTCCTCCTCTGGGCGGAGAAGAAGTAGTTCTTGATAAAGAGTATTATAAGAAGTACGATCAGCACGACTCCGGCTGCTATGCCGGCAATGATCAGTACCTGTTTAATATCCAGGAATACCACTCCCGCATTATTAAACCCGGGAGCACCGTTGGCACTCAGAGTATCCTCCTCATCCTCCTCAACATTCTCCCCGAACATATAGGTTTTCATATTGGAATCAGAGAGAAGCACATCGGTTTCCCCGACATAAATATCGCCGTAGGTATAGGTGATCTTCGCGAGGGAATTCTCATTCTTGTCATCATAGGTTACTTCGCTGGTCAGATCCTCAAAGGAGGCCGTTTTCGGGATCACCACATAACCGTCAGTGGAAAGACTGACGAGAGTCTTGGTATTTCCGAAGATACCGTTATCGGAATTAAAGAAATCCGAGCTGTCTAAATTGTACTTTGTTTCGTTCTCCGCGATGTTCAGGCGTTCAAAGTTCTGGAACCCGTATTCGAAAAGGTTATAGGTATCCGTGTACTGCAGGGGCGGCTCGGCTTTCATCACCACGCAGATCAGATTCATGCTGTCCTTTTCCGCGCATGTCACCAGGGTTTCCCTTGCCACATTGGTATATCCCGTCTTTCCCCAGGTGGTGAAATCATAGGACTGGGAATTACCGGGGTACATCTTGTGATGGTTTGTCATCGTAAAGGTGTCGGGCTGGGTGCTGGTAGCGTTTACATCATAGATCCTGGTGCCGGATATACGGCGCAGCGTTTCATTCTTATTGAATTCCCTGGCAATGAGGGCGAGGTCATGGGCTGTGGTCAGATGCTCTTCATCCGGGAGGCCGTTGGGATTCACAAAGTTGGTATTCGTGCAGCCCAGCTCCTTTGCACGCTCATTCATGAGCTTTGAAAACTCTTCAACACTTCCCGATATATGCTCGGCAACCGCCACCGCCACTTCATTGGCAGAGGCCAGCATGATGCAGTACAGGGCCTCCTCCATCGTGATCTCCTGGCCCACGTCCATTCCCACGTTGGAAGAACCCCGGTCTATGCCGAAAACCGCGTTTTTGGAAAAGCCCACCATCTCGTCCATGGAGCAGTTTTCCGCAGCGAGAAGACAGGTCATCACCTTGGTTGTGCTGGCGGGATAGTGCTGAATATCAATATTTTTGGAATACAAAATGACACCGGTATCGGCTTCCATAAGGATGGCGCTTTCCGATCCGGTCTCCGGGCCCTGGGGCCAGCCGGGTATCTCATTGGAAGAAACCGGCAGCGCCATGCAGGCTGCGTTTATGTCTTCACGGGTCACCTCATCCGCGAGCGCAGTCTCACTAAGTGGCAAAAGCACCGCACTGATAAGGAAGGTGAAGGCTGTCATGAACAGAATGATCCGTGACGCTGTTTTTTTGATAGTCCGAAATGCTTTCAAAAACATAGCAAGTCTATTATACTGTATATGAGATTTTGTGTCATCCCGGACATCAATATATAGTCTGTCTTCAACTTGAGAAACACTTTATTGTCGTCCTGAGAAACACGTTGTTGTGAAGGATCTTTCATAATTAGGAATCAGGTATATGCGCTTACGAAACATACCCGGAGCAAAGGATGCCGTCAAGGCAGACCCCCGCTGCTACGACACGGGGGATCCCGTAAAGGGTGAATGGAAAAAAATATTTAATAAGGAAGCTCCTCTTATCGCCGAGGTCGGAATGGGAAAGGGCCGTTTCATCCTGGACATGGCGGAAAAATATCCCGACTCCTGTTTTATCGGGGTTGAGCGGTATGAGAGCGTAATGATAAAGGCACTGGAAAAGCTGGACCGCCGCATAAAGAACGGCGAAGAGGTACCGCAGAATGTGCGTTTCCTAAGGGCCGACGCCCTCGACATGACGGACTTTTTTAATGAAGGGGAGCTGGACCGGATCTACCTGAATTTCTCCGACCCCTGGCCGAAGGACCGCCACGCGAAGAGGCGCCTGGTTTCCCGGCGTTTCCTAGCGGTCTTTGAAAAGGTGCTGAAGGACAGCGGCACCATAGAGTTCAAAACCGATAACAGAGATCTCTTTGATTTCGGGCTTTCCGAGCTTGAACCCGCCGGCTGGGAACTGCTGTACTCCACCTGCGATCTCCATTCGGATGCGGAAGCGATGAAAGACAACGTAATGACCGAATATGAGGAAAAGTTCTCTGCAAAGGGAAATAAGATCTGTAAGTTTATAATAAGGAAAAAATGAACAGGGGTTGACAGCCGCACATAAATTGTTTACAATGTAATTGCACGAAACAAAGCAAGGAGGTACAAAATGGTTAATAAGGTCAGCGATGCAACTTTTAAGACTGAAGTTCTGGATTCTGCAGCACCGGTCCTGGTGGATTTCAATGCAACCTGGTGCGGTCCCTGTAAGATGATGGCTCCTGTTTTTGACGAACTGTCGGAAACATATCAGAATGTGAAATTTATCAGCTGTGATGTGGACGAGTGCCCCGAAACCGCTCAGGAATATGGCATAATGTCAATTCCTTCAATAGTAATGTTCAAGGACGGCAAACCCTCAGATCCTGTTATCGGTGCCCAGCCGAAAAAGAATTTAGAGAGCTTTATCGAGAAATTCCTTTGATTTTCTCCGTCCCGCGGTTTATTACTTCTATAAGGACGATCTCACCGCAGAGGGTGAAGATGACAACCAGCGCCATGAAGACGAAGTGCTTTAACACGCCTTCGGGAATGGCCTTCGTGAAGTGAAATCCGCCTATCTCCGCACAGAGCAGCACATAAAAATTCAAATGGGTGACCATTATTATAAGGGAGTTTTTCCCGAAATAAGTGATCAGTTTCAGAGGGGGCATATTACATGCTCCCTCTGCTGCTTTGCAGAGAAATATCAGCCCAAAGGAACCTGCCAGAGCGGCTATGTAATACATAATTACATTATTAAAGATCAGAAAGTGGAGATCCGTTACTGAATTCAGATGGCTTATAACTGCCGTCAGGATCATGAAATCCACCCCGAGAAAAATGTCGGCCGGGATCGTGATCTTTGAAAATTTCCCCGGTCCCAGGCTGCCGGTATTTTCCCAGCTCTGTGAAACAAAGTATCCCGCTGCCACAAAGGATGCGCAGACCGGTATGCGGAGCAGCATCACTGCCACCAGATGGAATATGGAAAAGAGCTGCTGCAGACCATATACCGCATTTGCCTTTTCAAGATAGATATTCAGGATCAGCGCTGCCGCAGTCAGGACTATAGTTATCGGAAGCGGATAACGGGTCTTTTTAAGGAGAAAGATAAAAAGAAGCTCCGCACCGAAGATGGCTGGCAGGAACCACATCACGGAAAAGCCGTAAAGTGTCAGCGTCTGTACAATGTCGGAAATAACAGTGGGAATACCACCGTCCCGTCCGGTCAGGAGATAATAGATATAGTAGATCACTATTCCCGCTGCGGAGTATGCAAAATAGGGAATCAGCATCCTATTAGCCTTTCTGACCGCGTTTTCCTTAAAATCCCGGCTCTCTTCTTTTTTCAGATATATCAGTATGCCGGAAATAACGAAGAACAGCGGCATATGAAATGACACGATAAAAATCCTGGAGTTCTCTGACAGATAGGAGATATGCCCCAGGATCACCAGTATGATACCCACGCCCTTGGCGAGGTCTAAATATTTCAGCCGTCCTTCATTCATGTC
This sequence comes from Lachnospiraceae bacterium, assembly GCA_024683935.1. The sequence goes on from JAIKXV010000012.1 coordinate 76,640, forward strand.
TAAAAATTATACTACCTGCCGCTGATTCTGTCATCGTGACCGCTGACCTGATCAGGCTGGCTGTTATTATGTGTCCACCTTATCACCGCAACTCCGATAATGATCACATATCCGGCAATGGACATTGCAGTCGGCACCTCTCCCAGGAACAGTATTCCGAGTATTGCCGCAAATATGACCTGGGTATAGTCAAATACGGATATCTCCTTTGCGGGTGCAAATTTATAGGCCATCGTTATGCCAAACTGCCCGAGAGTCGCGGAACATCCGGCAAGGATCAGACAGATAAGCTGCTGCCCGCTGAGAGGAACGTAATTCGTTATTATAAAAGGAATGGTTATAAGGGTCGAAAAAACGGAAAAACAGAGAACGATGATCGGAGTCCTTTCCCCTTTCTTTCCGAGCTTCCTCACAAATACATAGGCCGCGCCTGCACCGAAGCCCCCGTACAGACCGATAAGGGAAGGAATAAGAAGAAGATTGCTCCCGGAGGGCCGGACTATCAGCAGTGCACCGGTAAACGCTGCGGCTACCGCAAGGATATCTGTTTTTTTCGGCTTTTCATTCAGGACAGGAACAGAGATAAGGATCGCAAAAAAGGGAGACAGCTTATTCAGCATATTGGCGTCTGCGATATTCAGCTTATCTATGGCATAGAAATTGGCTATGAGGCCGCTGGTTCCGAAGAGGCATCTTAAAAAGATGTCTCCGCCGCAGCCCTCTTTGATCTTCAGCTTTTCACCGGATCTCAGTATCAGGAATAATGAAACACATGCCGCAACGGCGTTTCTGAAAAAGGCCTTCTCCATAGTCGGGATGTCTCCTGAGATCCTGACAAAGAAGGTCATCAGGGAAAAGCCCAGCGCCGCAAACAATATGCATATTATTCCTTTTGACCGGTTATCCATGTTTTATTATTTTCCGGAAGCCCCCGCACACATGACTTTCAGCCGGGACAGTCCTTCCTTCAGGACGCTCCTCGGGCAGGCGACATTCATTCTAAGGAAATCCCTTCCCTGTTCTCCGAAGATGATACCCGGAGATAAAAACAGTCCCGTCTCTTTTCTGAGCTCCGAAGCGAATTCCCCGTTCTCCGTCTGCACTTCGGAAATGTCCAGCCACAGAAGATAAGTAGCATCTCCCTTTACCGCCTTCACCGCAGGAAGCTCCTTCTGCAGGAATTCTGTTACCGTCTTCTTATTTTCCGATATGTATTCCCGTAATTCATCCAGCCATTCTCCGCCTTTCTCAAAGGCCGTAATGGCTGCCACTGCTGAAAAGGAGTTGGGCTCGGTGAGCTCATCTGTGTCAAAGGTCTTTTTCGTTTTTTCCCGTAAAGCCCCGTTTTCTATATATAATGCCGAACTTTTCAGTCCCGCGATATTAAAGGCCTTGGTCGGTGCGATGCAGGTAATGCCCACTTCCCTGCAGGTTTCCGAAACCGACATAAAGGGCACGTATTCCTTACCGGGTTCCGTCAGGTCACAGTGGATCTCGTCCGATACCACGGTCACATTATGCTTCTTTGCCAGCTCTCCGATCGTCTGCAGTTCATCCCTTCCCCAGATATTGCCGCCGGGGTTATGGGGATTGCACAGTATCATAAGGCTGGTTTTCGGATCTGCCAGCTTCTTATCAAGGTCGTCCAGGTCCATTTCATATTTCCCGTTTCTGTAGATAAGCGGGTTCTCCTGAACAACACGTCCGTTCCCCTTAATGATATTAAAGAAGGCATTATACACCGGAGGCTGCAAAAGCACATTTTCGCCGGGGGCCGCAAATATCCTGATCAGTGCAGAAACCGCGGGTATTATCCCCGCGCAGAAAAGGAGGGACCCCTTATCCATCCTGAAGCCGTGGCGCCTGTCCCACCAGTTTATATATGCGTCGTACCACTCGTCCGGGATCACGGGGTAACCCATTATCCCATGATCCAGCCTTTCTCTTATCCCGTCCAGGATCTCCGGAGCGGCTTTGAAATCCATGTCCGCAACCCACATGGGAAGCTCATTTTCTGCCACATCCCATTTGAGGGAATCCGTACCTCTCCTGTTTATTACCGTATCAAAATCGTATTTCAATTCAAGCTCCTTATGAAGCGGTATAATCCCCGTGGATACCGCCGGATTTACTGAGTAATCTGATGTCCGTCAGCACTATATCACGCTGGACTGCCTTACACATATCATATACTGTCAGCGCTGCAACAGAGCAGGCGGTTATAGCTTCCATCTCGACCCCTGTCCTGCCGGTGCAGGTCACTTCCGATTCTATCTCCACCGAATTGTCCTCATCATTCAGCAGGAGTCTCACATCCACGCCGTCTATGATTATCGGATGGCACATGGGGATCAGATCCGGAGTCCTTTTCGCTCCCATGATCCCGGCGATCTGCGCCACAGTAAGGACGTCTCCTTTTTTTACTCCGCCCCTTTTTATAAGTTCAAAGGTATCTTTATTTAAGAGAACTCTGGCTCCTGCCCTGGCTGTCCGCCTGGTCACGTCCTTATCCGCAACCGTAACCATCCGGGCATTGCCTTCGCTGTCAAAATGCGAGAGCCCGGAGTCATTTGTATTGTCTTTATTCATATTTTTTCCCGTTTCTTTTTATACTGTATCCGCTGAGGCTTCTACTTCCTGCCGCATTCGGATACTCCGCCGCGCAAAACCTTTATTCCGTGTTCAAGGCTCGTCATGATAAAGCCAAGACTCTCTTCCACCGCCTTCGGGCTGCCCGGAAGATTAACTATTATCGTTTTTCCGCGGATCACGGAGGCACCTCTTGAAAGCATTGCCCGCTCAGTGATCTCCATGGATTTCAGTCTGATATATTCCGCTATGCCGGGGGCATTCCGTTCAGCCACTTCCAAGGTGGCTTCCGGGGTAACATCCCTCTGCGAAAATCCCGTGCCGCCGCTGGTAATCACGAGATCCGCCTCCCGGCCGTCGCTGAGACGTATAAGCTCGGTCTTCAGGCGTTCCGCATCATCAGCTATGACCACGGTTTCAATGACCTCATATCCGTTGGCTTCCAGCACTTCCTTTGCCTTTGGACCGCTTTTATCCTCCCGTTCTCCTGCAGAAGCCTTGTCGCTAAGTACGACCACCGCTGCCCGGAAGGGACGGTTTACATCCGGAAATGTCAGGGATATTTCGTCTCCTTTACGAACTGTGCCGCCTGTCAGAACCTCCGCGAAGACGCCCTGGGTGGGCATTATGCACTCTCCCATCCTGCCGTAGATGCTGCAGTGGGTGTGGCATTCCTTTCCTTTCTGCGTGATCCTTAAGCTTACCGGCTTATCACCCTCTCCTATGGAAAGTACCGTTCCCACAGGAAGCGAACGGCAGTCAATACCGTCGACCACGAGGTTCTCCCCGAAATCACCGCTTACTACGCCGGCTCCCCTTTCATTAAATTCATCCACACGGCTGCCGGACAAGAGGCTCACCTGCCGGTGCCACTTTCCCGCATGGGCGTCGCCGCGTATTCCTTCATTTACAATGAATTCTGCCGAATCCACCTCTTTTTTTTCAGTTCCGCGTTTTTCGCTCATGCATATCGCACGAATTTTTCCTGCTTTATTTTCCATATGATCTCCATTCCCGCTAAAAAGCTTCTTGCTGCCGGTTCGCTCAGAATAATACTGCTGCTTACCCTCCGATCGCTGACATGGCGTTCTTTTCGCTTATCTTTTCCCTCTCTGTGAAAAAATGCGATTCGGGTTTAAGGATTATACACTGCTCCAGGCTGTGGCGCAGTGCTTCTTTTCTATCCTCTATATGATCACTGCTTCTCAGGATCTCCTTAATATTGACTCCGGTGTCATAGCAGAGACAGCTTTTTAAGATACCCTTTGATGTCAGACGGATACGATTGCATGTATCGCAGAATTTTCCCTGGATGGCACTAATAAAACCTACGCTTCCGGAATACCCCGGTATATGGTAATAGACTGCCGGACCGTTTCCATGCCGTGAATGATCCACCTCCAAGTCAGGAAAACATTCCCTGATCCCCCGTATCAGTCTGTCATGGGGAATACCGGGAAAGCTCTGTCCGAAACCTATCGGCATCAGCTCTATGAATCTCACATCCACGGGATTCTCACGGGCAAGTCCTATCAGAGCCTTTGTATCATCCGAAATTCCCGTCTCCTTATCTTCCCGGGTAATCCCGTTATATTTTTCCCAGTCAATGGAAACCGCATTTATCTTCACCGGGATTCCCTTTTCCAAAACGGAATCCAGACCTTTAAGTACTTTATCCAGGCCGTCGGTGCCGGTTATGTCCCTGTACCTGTCAGGATCCAGTGTGTCCAGACTGATATTTATCCCGTCGATCCCGGCTTCCAGAAGCTCGTCCAGCTTCTCATCCAGCAGCAGTCCGTTCGTTGTCAGTGTAACTCTTCTGATGCCTTCCGTATCCTTCAGCATCCTGATAAGGCTGCTCACACCCCACCGTACCAGCGGTTCACCTCCGGTTATCTTGATCTTTGTCAGTCCCAGACCGGAAGCCGCCTCCGCCACCTCCGCTATCTCTTCAAAGGTAAGTATTTCCTTCATGGGGACCATTTCAATATCTTCCGGCATGCAGTATCTGCATCTCAGGTTACACCGGTCTGTGATGGATATCCTTAAATAGTCGATTTCCCGTCCGTATCTGTCCTGCATTCTGATCTTTGCATCATCCCGTAGTTATTAATGCCTTAAGGCATCCTAATCATAATAAACCCAGCCCGGTGAATGGTGCAAGCCGGATATCTTTAAATATATCCCTTTTTACATTTGTGTGTATGTGAAAACAAATCGCAGTTTATCCGACAGTTTTTAGTTCGTTTTTGACCCAACTGACCTGGCGAGGCGTGTTTGAGTCATATTTCTCAGTGCATCTGACAAACTTCTTATCTCCATT
>JAIKXV010000015.1 GCA_024683935.1 Lachnospiraceae bacterium
GAGAAGAAGGATGAGGCTTCATCCGACAGCGCTTCCGATGAAAAGAAGGAAGAAAAGAAGGAGACTATTGTATACTACGTAACGGATGAGAAGCAGCAGAGCCGTTATATAGATATGTTCAAGCGTTCAAAGATGAACGCCGTGGTTCTGACCCACAATATCGATACTCCCTTCATGCAGTCCCTGGAAGGCAAGAACGAGGGCGTCAAGTTCATGCGTATAGACGCCAACGTGACCGATGCCATGACAGGCAAGGAGTCAAAGAAGGAGACCGAGGAATTCGGAAGTATCGCTGAGAAGGTTCAGAAGCTCCTCAGAAAGGCCTTCAAGAAAGAAAAGCTGGAGGTTAAGGTACAGAAGCTTAAGGACAAGAAGGTTGCAAGCGTCATCACGGTTTCGGAGGAGACCCGCAGAATGCAGGAGATGATGAAGATGTACTCCATGGGAGGCAGCAGCGATTCAGACCTCTTCAAGGATGACGACGGACAGACCCTGATACTCAATGCAAGCCATCCTCTGGTAAAGACCGTGATGGATGCCCCTGAGAGCGATAAGGGCAAGCTTATTTCGGAGCAGCTCTACGATCTCGCTGTTCTTGCAAATAAACAGCTGCCCCCGGATGAAATGAAGAAATTCATCGAGCGCAGCAATGAGATCATGATGAAGCTGTAAGAATTTGAAAATTTAAGCGAAGAGTTTTTATTCCCCCGTTGCCGGATTGGTGGCGGGGGTATTTGTATTATCCGGGGAAGTGATCACTTCTCCGGGGTCGGCTCCCTCTTCACCCATACCTGCAGTATCATTCTGGGCGGCGTTAAGGGCATTTAGATCCACGGTAGGCGTAGGTGTAAGACCCAGAGCTGTCGTTATCTCAATCGTATGAGGACAGGTTCCGAGCTCGGGATTTGCAACGCCGGGTATCTTGAAGGGGCAGGAAGGCAGTGCTACCTGGCCCGTAGCCGAGCAGATATAGGTCATGGCCGAATGATTGTAGTTGCAGGTGGTATCCGGCACGTTATCGCTGGCAAAGTATTCGCTGTATGCGCTGCCGTCGGTGGTGCATACGCCGTCAAGCGCCAGAAGGCCGGATTTATTGCAGGCTATCCTTGTGACTATGCCTTCAGGCATAACGAATTCACGTCTCGGCAGGTTCTCATGTATCTTCTCCATGACACCGCGCCATACGGTTCTCGCGAGTCGCTGCTGGTCCTTGGTGGTCAGATCCACATTGTTGTCAAAGCCTGCCCAGGTGGTGCAGGTATAGTAAGGTGTGTATCCTGCAAACCATACGTCATTCTCATCGGAAGTGGTTCCCGTCTTACCTGCTATGGCCTGGGTCCCGAAATTAACGGAACCGCCGGTTCCTTTTGTAACAACATCAATCATCGCGCTGGTTAAAAGGTAGGCCGTTGTGGGCTTGATGGCGGAATGGCTCTCGGGCTCATTTTCCAGCAGCACATTTCCGTCATGGTCAAGTATCTTGGTATAGAGGATGGGCTTAATATAGGTGCCCTGATTTGCTATCGCAGCATAAGCCGCATTAAGCTCTATATTCTTTACGCCGTCGGTGATGCCTCCGAGAGCCAGTGCCTGGGAGATATCGGACATCAAGCGGCCGTCGCTGGTTTCCCTTTTGTCAACGAGAGTGGTAAAGCCGAATTTCAGCAGATAATCGTAACCCAGCTGGGGAGTGATGTCGGTCAGGGTTTTAACGGTTACGATATTTAGGGACTGCTCTATTCCGTAGCGGAGTGTGCAGACTCCTTTATATCCCTTATACCAGTTGTTGACCGGACGTCCGTTCACATAGTTAAAGGGCTCGTCCACCTGGGTGGAGGCCAGGGTCTTTAAGCCGCTGTCCAGGGCAGGAGCGTAGGTGGAAACTATCTTGAAGGTGGAACCCGGCTGCCTTAAGGTGTCTGTGGCCCTGTTAAGGGTGAGGCTCGCTTCCTTCTTTCCTCTTCCGCCCACAATGGCCTTTACATAGCCTGTGGACTGGTCCGCAACCGTCACGGAGATCTGGGGCTGGGGAGCTGTGGAATAACTCTCGGATATGAAGGTGTTTCCCTCTGCAAGGATGGATTCCTTATAGGCGTCCGCAGCCGCTCTCGCATCCTCCGGACTTTCAAAGAGACGCTTCTTATTATATCCGTTGTCGGCAAGCCACAGAGCCATCATCTCAGATGAATAGTTCTGGTATTCGCCGTCGCTCTTTTCAACCGTAAGCTCATAATCAAGGAGATATTTGGTGCCGGCAGGGTAGTTTTCCTCATTGCTGGTAAAGTCATCGCATATCCTCTGTATAGCGGAATCCTGGGTGCAGTAGATGCTTAAACCGCCTGAGTACAGCTGGTTATAGGCCTGTGTCTCGCTGTAGCCCAGCTTCTCCACAAAGTCATTAAGTATTTCCTTGGTAAGGGCATCCACGAAATAGGAATTGATGGTGCTGGTTTCGCTCTGCTCATTAACGGTACGGATGCGGGAATAAACATCATCATTCACTGCTTCATCATAGGCGGATTTCGTGATATAGCCCTGCTTCAGCATGTTATTTAAGACCTTCATCCGCCGCTCCGCATTGTTGTCGGGGTGGGAGATGGGGTTATATTTGGAAGGGTTCTGGGTGATGCCGGCGATAACCGCATCCTCTGAGAGATTCAGTTCGGAAACATTCTTATTAAAATAGCGGAGTGAGGCAGCCTGGACGCCCAGGGTATTCTGCCCGAGATTTATCGTATTCAGATAGAGCTCCAGGATATTGTCCTTGGTCACGTCATCCTGCTTTTCCAGCTCTATTGCGAGATACTGCTCCTGGATCTTCCGGCGGAGCTTTTCCATAAAGGAGGACTCGTGGGTCCATTCCGTAAATACATTATTCTTAATCAGCTGCTGGGTGATGGTACTGGCACCCTGGGAAAAGTCGCGGCTCTTAAGGCCCGTGACGCCCGCACGGACTATTCCCTTTATATCTATACCGTTATGCTCGTAGAAACGCTCATCCTCTATGGCAACAAAGGCGTGCTGGAGATCGAGCGGGATCTTGTCAATGGTCTGGTATATCCTGTTGGAATCTGCCGCCACCAGCTTGGTGAGCTGCTTTCCGTCAGAATCGTATACGGTGGAAGAATATCCGGAAGGACGGATATCCTTATTATTGATCTCCGGCGCTGTAGCCACAACTCCCTTAAAGATGCCGACAAAGCCTGCCGCGCCGATAACGCCGGCAGACAGGGCTCCGAAGACGGAAAGGGCCACAAAGGCCACCAGAACCATATTTAAGAATTTCGGTCCCTTGGCGTTCAGTTCACGGAAACGTTTCAGGGTACCGTGTCGTCCAAAATTCATAGCAAGAGCTATTATACCAAATTAATGCTTAAAAGTCGAAATTTGCCGGAATCCGGTTCTTAAAAAGGAAAAATACGGCGGTTTTCTGAAGCCGGGAAGGTGTATACTGACGGAATAAAGCCATAAAGGGGCAGTGTCGCAGAGAAACTGCATTTATCGTTGACAGGAACGGTGTTGCGTTATAATGATTAGTGTATAAGAGTCATTAAAGACATTCATTTTTTGAGGGGAAAGGAGCTGTACCGGAAAAAATGAGACTGAGTGAATTAATTACGGAAAATCCCAGGAATACAAAAATAATACTTGCAAATAAGGATTCGACCGGCAATGCCCTGATAAGACAGTGTAATCTCCGATCCGGAACGGCGAGTTTTAATATAATCGCGAAAACACCTGCCGGTATTGCGAAGGAAATAGTGGATGCGTTATCCGAAGAACCTGTAAAGCTTTTATCTCCTGACAGTTCGGTATATCTGATGATGAACGTGCTTAAGGATCAGAAGAGTGCCATGTTTCCTGAAAGCACGATCACGATCGGAACGACAAAGGAAGTCTTGCGCTGCATAAACGAATTACGTGAAAACGGAGTTACGGAAGCCTATGAAAAAGAGGCGGTAAATAAGGGGAAGATACAGGAACTGAATCTTATCCTCAATGCATATGAAAAAAATCTTTCCGATAATAATATGTATGACAGGAACCGGATTTTGAGGGCGGCAGCTGTTTTCTGTAAAGAAAAAAAGGAAGGGGTTGTAAAGCGGGTTCCTTATCTTTACGGAGCGGTTTTCGGGATAACGGAGGCCGGGCGCTGGACAACAGCGGAAAAGGATTTTCTCGATGCTCTTCTTTCCGCATCGGAATCATCAGGCGGAAAAAGATATACTGTCGGATTTCCGGAAGAAGAAAGCGACGCCGGAATATCATTTTATAAGGCGAGGGGCATCGCCAATGAAGTGCGCTTTGCTGCGGAGAAAATGAAAAAGATCGCAGAGAATGAAAGCTTTGGCACCATTTCCCTTTATCATTCCGCGCCTGAATACATAAACTTTATAAAGGCCGTTCTGGATGAGGAACGGATTCCCTATTGTGTATCCGGAGGGAACCCGGCGAAGGAACTACATCTTGCCGAGTTTATCATTTCCATTCTGGATGCGGCCGAACGGGATTTTTCATATGAACTGCTGGAAAAGGCTGTACGGAACAGGGTCATAACCTTTGACAATGTGCTGAAGGATGATCAGGACGAAGATGATGAGACGTCTGAAGATGTGTCCGGGATGACGGAAGCAGAGATAGCGGATCAGATTGCGGAATGCACGGAAAAGGAAAACGCAAAGCGTGATTCCGTCAGGATAAATCCCATCCGGGGTTACAGGCATGCACTGTCTGCGGGTATAGGCTGGGGCAGGAAACGCTATCAGACGTATTATAACCGCATAACGAATGACAGTAAGGCGGAAGAAAACACAAAAGTATTTGCGGGATTCCTGTATGATTTCGTATCGGTTTTTGACGAGCAGTTTTCTGTCGGAGAGATATTCCGGAGACTGTTGGAATTTGTACGGCGCTATACCTATGCCAGAAATCCGGAAAAGGCAATCCTGAACAACGTGCTTTATGAAAAGTGCAGTGACCTTATGCTGATCGACAGCAGCGGGTATTCGCTGAAGGAAAAGATTTCCTTTATCCGGGATATCATTGAAAACATAAAGGTGGAGGACGTGACCGAAAAAGAAGATGCTGTCTGCATTTACCCTCTGGGGGACCTGTTTGTGATGGAGCGGAAGCATAATTTTATGCTTGGCATGTCGGCTGCTGGTTTTTGCGGGGATGACAGGCAGTCTCCGCTGCTTTTGGATGAGGAAAAGAAGGTATATATAAAGGGTGCGGATGAAGATGACAGTCCCGTTGAAATGGCAACGAAGAGCTATGAACGGCTGTCGGATAATGTTAAGAAAAGCCTTCGTACGAGGATCCCGGATTCGGATGTCTGCATATCATATTCATACTACGATTCCATAGCACTTCGGGACAGCAGTCCTTCCGTATTCTTTATTGAGATCTCCGACGGTAAGAACATTGAAGAAGCGCCGGGTTATCTGGAGGCTTCCTATATTATTAAGGACGATATCAGAGTATCCGTGAAGGAACTGAATGAATCCGTAAAGGAGAGGGCGGAAGAAATAGAAAAAAAGCGAGAGGAAAAGCGGAAAAAAACAGAAGGAGATTTGGGGAACGAAGCAGCGGATGAAGAAAACGCTGCCGGTACTGATACGAAAAAGGAGTTCGGGCTAAGTGCATCGGGAATACAGACCCTCCTGCATTGCCCCCTTATGTATTATTACCAGTATACAAAGTATCTGAGGATAGATGATCCGGTGACACCCAAAGGACATGAGTGGCTGGATGCCAGAAACAGAGGCAATCTCTGTCATTTCACCATGGAAAAATATATGAAGGGTGCAAAGGATCCGGCAGCCGGCATAGAACAGCCCTTGTTTGATGATGCCTATGACAGATCCTTAAAGGAGGTTGAAGCGGAACAGCCTGCTTTTTCGGATGAGATAAAGGATAGGGAAGCGAAGCTGTATAAAGAAAAGATAGAGATTTATATTAAATTCCTCGCAGATAAATGGGCGGAGGATATGAAAGAAGGAAAGGCGTGGAAGGTGATCGGATGTGAGATCCCCTTTGGAAAGAATGATGAGACCGGCAGTCTGAAACCGTTTTTGTCCGGTAAGACAGAAAGCGGGGAAGATTACAGAATATATCTGAACGGCTCTATTGACCGGGCTGACGGCTATATGGGAGAAGACGGAAAGCTCATGCTCCGCATCATAGATTACAAAACCGGAAAAAAGGACAGTAAGGAAGAAGAAATAAAGCTCGACGTTCAGATACAGCATTATCTGTATGCAAAGGCGCTGCGGGATTATATTGAAAGCGATCAGGGAAAGGAAAGGATCAGAACCCTTTTCGGCAGAGACTATGAGGACTACGATTTTGAATGGGTCGGATATACCTTCCCCTTTGAGGAAAAGGATGAAAACCGTCTCCTTAACGCGATGGAAATGCTCCCCTATTATTTCAGTGATGATCCTGAGGATGGAGATGAATTAATCCGGGACAAAGACAGCATCGTGACACTGCCGGAGAGAATAATGAAACAGCTGTCAGATATCATCGGAAATATGCTGACAGGTAAAGAAGATCTTATTTCCGGCAGGATGGATGAGCTGATCCATGATAAAAGGAAAGAGAGAAAAGAGGATAATGACAGGACAGCGGGAAATGAAATGCTGCTCAGCAAATTCTGTGAGAAGAATTATTGTAAATATAAGGCTATCTGCCGAAACTGGGTGGGATACGCAGAAAAGGACGCAGAGGGGGATGAGGAATGAAAGTAACGGGAATGAATGAAGAGGATATGCGAAAGGAGATAGAAACTGATCTGTCCCTTAATATGTTTGTCGAAGCGGGTGCCGGTGCGGGAAAGACCACACTTATCGTAAGCCGTATCGTCAATTTACTGTCGGCAGGCGTGGAACCGGGAGAGATCGTGGTCATTACCTTTACCAATGCTGCGGCAGAGGAACTCCGGGGACGTATCATCAGCAAGGTTACGGAGAGATCAAAGGAAGAGCCGGAGCTGGAAGATAAACTGCACCGGTTGAATGATATGAATATTTCCACGATCCACAGCTTCTGCAATGTCCTTCTGCATGAACAGGGGCTTTTCGCAAAGCTTCCAGTTGACATCGAGATGCTGCAGGATGATGAGGAGATAAAAGAAAAGAAAAGATACTTTGACGCCTATTTACGTACTCTTACGAAGAATGACTGGGATACTCTGGAGCTGAATGCCGGACCCAGGGGCTCACGTTTTACTATCCGCAGGAATATGGAAGCATTGTATATGCAGATGGTGGACCTGCCGGAGGATACCAATATTAAGATACCGGTTCCCGCGGATGAAACAAAGCAGAAGGCGGCTTTTGATGTACTTAAAACCATTGCTTTTGGAGATCCTGCGAAAGGACAGCTCCCGCTAAATGAGAAACTTCTAAGTGCATTGAATTCCTGCGTTAACCCGGAAAAAAAGAAGGACGGATTTAAGCCTGCCGCCTCTTTTTCGGAAGCGGAAGAGTATTACTGCAACAAGGGAAAGACACCGTTTCTGAAGGATTTATCTGATGTCCTTCAGAAAGATCACTCTTTGGATAATGAAAACAAAGTCTATCAGGCACTGCTGAAAACAAAGAACTATAGCTTTCTGTCCTCCGCTAATTTTAAGGTGATAATCGATCCTGCCAAAATACCGGCAGCGAATAAAATGATAAGTGATGAGATAAATTCACTGTTATCGGATGATATGCGCGGGCAGTTTCCTGCAGACATTAAGTGTGAGGATGAGGATAAAAACGTCATTAGTTTTGAAGATGCTGTTAAAGCTAAAAACGGCAGAACCGGCCAGGGGATCACGGTTGCGGGCTATGCAAAAGAGGCCGGGGAATACTACCGCAAAAACGCAGAAAAGAACAGGATCTCCAATGACCGTCTGCTGGAGCTGACCCGGGATCTTATCCTGAATGATGATAAAAATGCATTGAGATATTTCTCAAAGAAGTACAGCAGGTTTTTTGTGGATGAATTCCAGGATACGGACAGGATCCAGGAATCCTTTATATACCGGCTTGCATCGGAACCGGATGATGAAACAAAGCTTCGTGACGGCGCTCTTTTTGTGGTAGGCGATCCGAAGCAGTCTATATACAGATTTCGCGGAGCACAGCCGGCTGTATATTTCCATACCAAGGGAAAGATGGAGAAGCTTGACAACGCAAGAGTGTATGAGCTTGCATTTAACTACCGTTCCAATGAAAAGGTGATCAAATGGGTAAACGACAAATTCTCAGAGGCAGAGAGCATTACACCGATTGTGGATGAAAGCGGGGTATCATACGTCTATCAGCGTATGGAAGCTAAAAACAGCATGGCTTCGGGAGAGAATGTGATAGGTGGTATATATCATTTGGGGAGACCGGATGCGGAGTATTCTCTGGGTCCGGTAACGCGTCACCTGAAAAGCGGGGATAAAACCTGTGAGGGATTCGGGTATAGCGAAGGTGAACAGGAAGATGATATCAGGGACGTGATCGGGCTTATCCTGGATTTTACCAAAAAGGATAGGAACGGTAACGGTTATTTTAAGATCACGGACTACGATTCTGATCATAATCCTGTGGCACGTGATATAAGGCGTTCTGACTTTCTGCTTATCAGTCACAATAAGAAGATGATGGACGATTATGTGTCGGAAATGAAGAGGTACGGGATCCCCGTTGTTCTTGACGGTGAGGAGGATATGAAGGCGGACAGGGGGCTCGTGGTATTTGTCAGGCTCTATCAGTATCTTGTAAATCCAAGAGATCCGTTTTACAGAACAGGGGCTGAAGAAGCTTTAAGAGAGACCCTGCACATAAAGAGCGAGAAAGAATTACGGGAACTGTCTCATAAAATTCTGGACTGCATGTATGATGACGTCAGGTCAATGAGCGCATACGGCATGGCGGAATATCTGGAGAGACAGGTTTCGGCGCTTTTTGATAAGGATACCTATATTGATCATGTTACGGCGCTCAGCACCCAGACGCATATACGGCAGATGATAGAAAAACTGTGTCTGGATGTAACGGGTACAGGCATAGAGATGGCGGAGGCCATGCAAAAGTATCTGGATACGAAACTGGAACATGAACTGTCGCTTGAGGAAAAAACAGATGCGGTTCGTTTTATGAATCTCCATAAGACAAAGGGACTCGAAGGAAATATAGTGATCATCCTGGACCGGAGAGGAAGGAGAGAGCATGCTCCTTCTTACTGTACAGACGGAAAAGATTTTTATCCGGGGAAGGATAAATTCTGGACTGCGCTGGAAGCATTTCCGCAGATCCGGGAACAGGCAAGGAGATCGGAGAATGCAGAATTCCACCGGCTGGAATATGTGGCAGTCACACGGGCGGCCCAGGCTGTGATCTTTATGGATGTTCTGGAAAAAAACGGGCTCTTTGCAAAGAAGAAACTGACTTCCCGGATCAAGAGCGATGAACTGGATAATGATTTGAAGGACATGGCGGTATTTTCAAAAAAGGATGAAAATACCTTTTCCTACAAAATCTCCGACTCATCCAATATATGGGGTGAAATATCGAAAGTCCTTTTGGAAGGGAAAACCGTGAACATGCCCTACAAGGCGGAAAACGCCTTGGAATACAGTGCGTCATCGGATGAATATACTAAAAAGAGAGAGCGTAAGACGGAGACTGCGGGAATGGTGATAAAGGAATCTCCCAGCGGTCTGGAAAATAATTCTTCTTCAAAAAAGAGCTCAGCTATCAGGAAAGCAATAGAAGAGGGCAGAAATAAATCCGATGAATATAACTGGGATCTGCTGCGGCCGATCGGGAATGTGGCGGGAGATATACTTCACCGAAGTATGGAACTGCTGGTGGGTAGAAAATTCTCCGGAGCAGATACAGATATTGAATCGACTGTCCGACAGGCGGTTATTGAGAATGATGAACGGCTGCATGCGGTCCGGGACATGCTTATTAAGGATCTTAATAAAGAGGGCTTTTCTGATAAAACAGCGGATATTACAGAGGAAAAGACCAGAGAGATAGTTATTTCATTCATCACTGCCTGTGCGAAAGCCTATGATTCCTATTTGGATGGTATCTGGCAGGAGGTATCTAATGTCTATCCAGAGGTTCATTTTTCCTATCAGGAAAAGGATCCGGAGAAGGAAGATGTTACGGTATGGATGAACGGAACTGCGGATCTTATACTGGAAATGAAGGACGGAACATACCGTCTGATCGATTATAAGTCTGACAATGATTATCTGTTGTCAGAGGATGATATGGAAGCCGTACTCACTGAGAAGTATACGCCGCAGCTTAACGTATACCGCAAAGTGATCCGGACCATGCTCGGAGCTGACAGTCAAAAGATCAGCACCGGGATCATTTCCTTCTCCCAAAAGGACGTGAACGGAAATCTGCTTCCGGACAGAAAGGTGAGGGTGCGGTATACGGAGCTGTAGCTAAAGTGATAGAATAAACCTATGAAAAAAGCAAATGCGTATCTGTCAATTATCATAATAGTTCTTCTGGTTGTCCATGCGGGATATGAGAGCGCAGCTTTTTGCCTGATGTATTATAATCCGCTGCTGTCAAAGATTACCGGATATCTTATCGCGGGAACGATTACTGTTCATGCAGTAATTTCCATGATATGTCTGTTTGTGCTGCATGACTCCGGATCAGTTATCTATATCAGGTTAAATATGAGGACGGTGATCCAGAGGGTATGCGCAATACTTATTATAGTTTTATTGCCTGTGCATATACTCGCATTTGACATTCTGGGCAGAACCGCAGGGAGCTTTTTATATGTCCTGACAGAAACGTCACAGGCAGTATTCTATGCTGCTGTATTTACTCATGTGGCGGTTTCTTTTGAGAAGAGCCTTATATCCCTCGGAAAGCTGGAAAATGAAGTGGTCCGCCGCAGATTAAACAAGATAGTGGCGGTTATCTGTTTTTTGATGTTTGTTTCGACGAATGTGATAACGATCACAACTCATGTAAAGATGTTTTTTCCAGATAGGTGACAGACTATGAAGAAAGTGCTGATCATAGGGAGCGGAATCTCCGGAATGACATGTGCGATAGAATGCGCCGGGAAGGGAATGAAAGCAACTCTTGTTTCGCCGTACCCTTCCGAGCGTGCCCAGTCAGTTCTTGCTGCCGGAGGTATCAATGCTGTTCTTACGGATACAAAAGGGGACAGTATTGACTGTCATGTGGAGGATACCCTTAAAGGGGGATGTTATATAGCGGGCAGAAACTCTGTAAGGGGATTATGTGAGGACGCACCGGATATCATAAGATGGCTTGAGCATATAGGGACTGTATTTTCGACTGATACAGAGGGAAATATCAAACAACGGGCCTTTGGAGGACAGTCATTTAACCGTACCTGTTACTGCGGTGCCTCTACCGGAAAACAGATTGTGACGGCTCTTATCATGGAAGCAAGGCGTCTTGAAGGTCTTGGTATGATAGAACGAAGGACGGGTGTTGATTTTTACAGCGCACTCATCTCGGACGGGGAGTGCTTCGGAGCCATATTACATAACAGGCTGACTGATGAACTTGAAGCAGAGAGTGCTGACTTTGTGGTCATCGCAGCCGGTGGTATGAATGCGCTGTTCCGGATGTCTACAGGCTCCTCTCTGTGTGACGGATATACTGCCGGGAAACTGTTCGAACAGGGGGTTGAACTTAAAAATCTGGAGTTTATTCAGTATCATCCCACAACGATTATCACCGGCCAGAAGAGGATGCTTATATCCGAAGCTGCCAGAGGCGAGGGTGGACGGCTCTATTATGAGGAAAACGGAAAACGTGTTTACTTCATGGAGGACAGATTCGGTGAGCGCGGAAATCTGATGCCGAGGGATGTTGTTTCAAGGTGCATGGAAGAAACCGGAAAAAATGTTTTTCTGGATGTTTCTTTTCTCGGAAAAGACAGGATAAAACAGAGAATACCCGAGGTGTATGAGCTGTGCAAAAAATACCGCGGGATTGATATTTCCGAACAAAGCATTCCTGTTATCCCGTCGGTACATTTCTTCATGGGCGGTATAGCCGTAAATATCGATCATGAAACAAGGATCAGGAACCTGTATGCCATCGGCGAATGCGCATCGATATACCATGGTGCAAACAGACTGGGAGGCAACTCCCTTCTTGCGGCAATTCACGGGGCTAGGGCTGCCGCCGGATCTATAGGGAGATCTTCGGGGACTTCAGGGTATTATGATCCTGCCCATGAGCTTGACACGGCCACGGAGCGGATCAGGGAGATGAAGCGTTCCAGAAGTTCTTTTCCTGTAATGTATATAAGAGATATTCTGGCACAGAGCATGCAGGAAGATTTGGGTATAGAAAGATACCATGACAGGCTGCAGAATGGGATTGATGACATATCGTACTATTTATCTATTGCCGATAAGATTCATTACGACAATTCTGAGCGAGTATATAATACATACAGTCTGGGATCGATCCTGACAGCTGCGAAAGCAACACTTATATGTGCAATGAGCCGAAAGGAGAGCAGAGGGTCCCATATCAGGAAAGACTATCCCGAAACGAAAGACGAATGGGCAGCATCAACGATCATTTCGTATGATGACGGTGCGTATAATACACATCTTGATGTGGAGGGTAGATATGAGAATTAGGATACTTAGGCAGAAAGATCCTGCATCAGAACCGTACTGGCAGGAGTTCTCATATGAGAAGAATAACGGTCAGACTATCGCGGGAATGCTTGAAGAACTTAATTATCTTGACGATCTAAAGGATATTACGGGCAAAAGAGCACCCCGGATTCAATGGGAGCAGTCCTGTCTGCAGGGAATGTGCGGAGCATGCGCGATGGTCATAAACAATAAACCGGCGCTTGCATGTGAGACTTTCCTTCGCGATATCAAAAAGGATACAATTGTTCTTGAACCGCTGAAAAAGTTTCCTGTCATCACCGATCTCATAGTTGACAGGAGCATTATAGATACATATCTGAAGAGAGAAGGTGCTTTTATCGAGGAATATAAAGGCGCATCCCGCTCGGAATACGATCATATGTATCAGGCAGGCAAATGCTTAAAGTGCGGACTGTGTCTTGAGGTTTGTCCCAACTTTTCCGACGGAAAAACGTTTTACGGTGCTGCGTTCGCAAATGACTGTTATCTGATCGCGTCACGGAGCGGAACAAGAGATGCCGCCTTGACAAAGGCTTATCGGGATCATTTTGAAAGAGGCTGTTCAAAGTCACTGTCATGCGCAGATATCTGCCCGATGAAGATCCCGACGCTCGCATCCATTTCCAAAATGAACAGGACACGCTAAAATCATTATTTCAGCATACTGTCGGGATTCAGAAGTTCTCTTGCAGTTTTTTCATCCATTATTTTTTCGTCAATTATCACTTCGAGAACGGATTTATTCTGTTTGAGGGCTTTTTTTGCCGTATCTGCAGCCTTTTGATACCCAATAACAGGAACAAGCGCTGTTGCGATACCGATGCTGTTGTCTACAAGCTCACGGCATCTTTCTTTGTTTGCAGTGATCCCTGAAACACAGTTATCGACAAAGGTCTCCACCGCATAACCAAGGGTGTCGATGGATTGAAACAGATTATAAAAGATAATGGGTTCAAAAGCATTTAATTCCAATTGTCCGGCTTCGGCGGCCAGTGTTATGGTCGTATCATTTCCGATCACATTAAAAGCCACCTGATTTACCACTTCGGGTATGACAGGGTTTACCTTTCCGGGCATAATGGAGGAGCCGTTTTGTCTGGCAGGCAGTGTTATCTCGCTGAATCCCGCCCGTGGTCCGGAAGACATAAGCCGAAGATCATTGGCTATCTTTGATAATGAAACAGCGCATGATTTTACAATCCCGGACACTGAAACAAAGGGGTCGAGATTCTGTGTAGAATCAATGAGGTCATGGGCCTGTTTCAGATCCATTCCGGACACCTTGTTGATAGCCTGTACAATGCCCGAAATATACTTCTCATCGGCATTGATCCCTGTTCCTATTGCTGTTCCACCCATATTCACGCAGCGCATTTCTTCTATGGCGGTATCGAGTCTGTCAGCATTCCTGGTCACAGCATCTGCATATGCTCTGAATTCCTGTCCCAGAGTTATGGGCACTGCATCCTGCATTTGTGTTCGTCCCATCTTGATCACTGTTTCAAATTCTTTTGATTTTTCCGACAGTGCAGCCTGAAGACATCGCATCTGAACCTTGAGTTTGAGAAGAAGTCTTATTGTGGTCATTTTACCGGCAGTCGGAACAACATCATTGGTGGACTGCTCCATATTTACGTCATCATTCGGGTGAACGACGGAATAATCTCCTTTGGTATGTCCCAATATCTCAATAGCTCTGTTTGCTATCACCTCATTGACGTTCATATTCAGGGATGTACCTGCACCTCCCTGGATAGGATCTACTATAAAGTTTTCCCAAAACTTACCATCCAATATCTCGTCACACGCCTTGACGATCGCATCAGCTTTCTCGGGATCGAGCCTTCCGGTTTCTTTATTCGTCAATGCGCAGGCCTTTTTAATACAGACGATACTGTTTATAAGTTCGGGATGTATATTAAGACCTGTTATGGGAAAATTTTCCGCAGCTCTTAATGTCTGTACACCAAAATACGCCTCTGCCGGAACTTTCTTGTCTCCGACAGAGTCATGTTCTATACGGTAGTTATCGTCTGGAGAATTATAAACATACTTATTTCCTGAGATCAGTCCGACTGTGCTCATGTTTAAGATCATAGATGTCTCCTTTCTTCATAAATCATTCTAATATTTATGCGGAGTTGAATCAACTGTCAGAGATTCAGGACATAAACCGTGAGATCATTAAGCAGTATCAGATTGGATGTGAGGTTAACAGGAAACTCCGGAAACTGTATGAACGTCGTTTTGCATATACCGGAGAAATGATGAATTGGAGTATTGGGGAGTTCGAAGATATAGAGGAGATTAAGAAGATTGGGGGATTTGCTGCCTTTTTTGTGTGGGAAAAAGAAGAATTTGTCCTTTTTTATTGTCTGTCCGGGGATATAGTTGAAAAGGAACCTGTTCAGAACAGTCACTATGGATTTTAGCTGGGTGCCGGGCGCCGGAAGGGGAATGAAAATGAGTATGAATGATAACGGAACAGAATATGACGGAATGCTGTCAAGGGAAGAAATTGATGAGTTGTTGAATGTGGATGACAAGAGTTCCTGTGGAGAATACATGGATTCACCGCGTGAAAATACGGAAACAACCGCGACCGAGCTGCCGCATATCGAGATAAGCGATGTGTTGGGAATTGAGCCTGTTAATTCCTGTAATGGTCAACAGTATGAGGATGGGTGCTTATACAGGATCAGGATGAATTCGGGTCATGATTACTTTATCAGGATCGAGAATATGCCCGATCCCAGTTGGGGTCTGTTTGGTGCTTTTGGAAGCTGGACTCCATTTCATACAATTTTGCTGGACGAAACTCTGAACCGGATTTCCGAACACTATGAAGACCATGGAGCGGCTTCTGTCCGTATCAGGGATATTATTCCGGGAAACAGATTTCATATCGAAACAGATCCTCCCCATAAATATGACAAAGAACAGATCATACGCTGGCTGACGGTCATGAACATGATAACCAGCAATTACCTGTCAGAGATTCAGGACATAAACCGTGAGATCATTAAGCAGTATCAGATTGGATGTGAGGTAAACAGGAAACTCCGGGAACTGTATGAACGTCGTTTTGCATATACCGGGAAAATGATGAATTGGAGTATGGGTGCGTTCGAAGATATAGAGGAGATTAAGAAAAGCAGAAAAGATCTGGAAT